>NZ_JBPQTS010000219.1:0-9098 GCF_051386455.1 Streptomyces sp. URMC 124 | reverse complement strand
CCCCCCCCCCCCCCCCCCCCCCCCCCCCCCCCCACGCCCGGGAGAACCGGCGGGGCCGGCGGCACGAAGCCGCCGGGCCCGCCGTGACGCGCCTTACCGTCTGGCCTGGGGATCGTCGCAGGCCTGGCCGTCGCCGCCCTTCCCCTCCGGAGCGATCTCCGAGGCCCAGCCCTCGGGAGGCTCCTGATAGGGGCTGCAGGTCCCGCACGAGGCACACGTCCACCTGCCGTGTACCCCCAGGACGACGGATCCGCAGCCGCTACAGGTGTTGGTGGTGTAGTAGGGCTCGCCGGGTGCGGCGTGTGAGCGCCATGCCTGCTCTTCCATGTCACCCAGACTGCCATGAACACTGTGAGCACGAGGACTTCCCGTCAGGACCGTTGATGGTCGACGCGCCACATTCGGGACAGTTCATGACCCCCCTTCCTGCCTGCGGCGCACGCCGGGCAGCAGCAAATGCCGGTGGACCAGCCGTAGTTGCCTTCACCATCGGACAACCGGGCCGAAGGCACCAGACACCGTGCTCGAAGTGTGATAAGCGCGATGAGCGGGGGCACGGCCGCCGGTGGCACCGGGGTCGTGGAGCGCCGCGCGCCGGGCGGTGCGAGGCTTGCCGCATGCACCGCACACCGCCTTCCCGTGTCCTCGTCGTGGACGACGACCCCACCGTCGCCGAGGTCGTCGCCGGCTACCTCGACCGCGCCGGCTTCACCGTCGACCGGGCCGCGGACGGCCCCCGCGCCCTGGAGCTGGCCGCGCGGGTCCGCCCCGACCTCGTCGTCCTCGACCTGATGCTGCCGGGCATGGACGGCCTGGAGGTGTGCCGCAGGCTCCGCGCGGACGGCCCGGTCCCGGTGATCATGCTCACGGCCCGCGGCGACGAGGAGGACCGCATCCTCGGCCTGGAGGTGGGCGCGGACGACTACGTCACCAAGCCGTTCAGCCCCCGGGAGCTGGTGCTGCGCGTGGCGTCCGTCCTGCGCCGCGCGCAGGCGCGCGCCACGGATGCCCGCCCGGCGCCCCTGCTGCGGGCGGGCGGCATCGTGCTCGACCCGGCCGCCCGCCGCGCCACGAAGAACGGCGCCGTGCTCGCGCTCACGCTGCGCGAGTTCGACCTGCTGTCCTTCCTGCTGCGCCACCCGGGGCGGGCCTGCTCCCGGGAGGAGCTGATGCACGAGGTGTGGGGCTGGGAGTTCGGCGACGTGTCGACGGTGACCGTGCACGTGCGGCGGCTGCGCGGCAAGATCGAGGACGATCCGGCCCGGCCGCGGCTGATCCGGACCGTCTGGGGCGTCGGCTACCGCTTCGAGGCGGACGCCCCGCAGCCTTCCGGCGGGCCCGGACCGCAGGCCCGCGGCGAAGGGACCGGCCGTGCGTGACGTCCTGCTGATCGCCCTGTACTCCTTCCTCGGCGCGGCGGCCGCCGGGCTGCTGGGCGCGCTCGCCCTGCGGGCGCTGCGCCACCGCTCGGTGGCGGTCTCCCTCACGGTGGTGGCCGTCGTCTCCGTCGTGGCGATGCTGGCCGGAACGCTCGCCGTGGCCCGCGCGATGTTCCTCTCCCCGCACGACCTGACCGTGGTCACGACGGTCTGCGCGACGGCCGCCGTGGTCTCCCTCGCCACCGCCCTGCTGCTGGGCCGCTGGGTGGTGGCGCGCAGCGCCGCCCTGACGCGCGCCGCGCGCTCCTTCGGCGACGAGGGCCGCTTCGCGGCCCCGGGCGGCGGCGCCACGGCCGAACTGGCGGCGCTGGGGCGCGAGCTGGCGGCGACGAGCGGGAAGCTCGCGCGCTCGCGGGAGCGGGAGCAGGCGCTGGAGGCCTCGCGGCGCGAGCTGGTGGCCTGGATCTCGCACGACCTGCGCACCCCGCTGGCCGGGCTGCGGGCGATGTCCGAGGCCCTGGAGGACGGCGTGGCGGAGGATCCCCCGCGCTACCTCCGCCGGATGCGCCAGGACGTGGAGCGCCTCGACGCCATGGTCGGCGACCTCTTCGAGCTCTCCCGCATCCACGCCGGGGCGCTGCCGCTGCACCCGAGCCGCATGTCGGTGTACGACCTGGTGGACGACGCCCTCGCGGGGGCCGGGCCGCTGGCGCGCGAGCACGGCGTCGCACTGACCGGGGAGGGCGTCGAGGCGGTGCCGGTCGAGGTCGACGGCAAGGAGATGACCCGCGTCCTGGGCAACCTCCTCGTCAACGCCATCCGCCGCACTCCCGCCGACGGCACGGTCGCGGTCGCCGCGCGCCGCGAGGCGGACACGGTCGTGCTGTCCGTGACGGACGGCTGCGGCGGCATCCCGGAGTCGGACCTCCCGCGGGTCTTCGACACGGGCTGGCGCGGCAGCGAGGCCCGTACGCAACCGGGCGGCGCGGGCCTGGGCCTGGCCATCGTCCGCGGCATCGTGGAGGCGCACGCGGGCCGCGCGACGGTGAGCAACGTCCCGGGCGGCTGCCGCTTCGAGGTGATCCTGCCGGCGGCACCGTAGCCGGGTCGCCGTGCGCCCGCCGCGGGAGGGCGGTCACCGCAGCGCCTCCGCAAGGCGGTTGACGAAGATCAAGTCGTGTAGTGGACTCGCCCGCGTGCCCTCCCCACAGTTGACCCGACTCGCGCGGCGCATACGCTCCGCAGCACCCGCCGACGCGGTCACGGCGGGCTTCCTCGCCGTGCTCATCGGCATCACCAGTTCCGTGGCCATCGTCGTCACCGCCGCGAAGGCCGCCGGGGCCACGCCCGCGCAGCTCACGTCCTGGATGTTCGCGCTGGGCATCGGCATGGGGGTGACCTGCGCCGGGCTGTCGCTGCGCCACCGGGCGCCGGTCGTCACGGCCTGGTCCACGCCCGGTGCGGCCCTGCTGGCGACCGGTCTGCACGGGGTGTCGATGGCCCAGGCCGTCGGCGCGTTCCTGCTGTCCGCGGTCCTGGTGATCGTGAGCGGCGCGACCGGCTGGTTCGAGCGCGTGATGGACAGGATCCCCGTGCCGCTGGCGTCGGCGCTCCTCGCGGGCGTGCTCGTCCGGTTCGGCATGGACTTGTTCACGAAGATGCAGCAGGACTTCGCCGTGGTGTTCCCGATGTTCGCCGTCTACCTGGCCTGCAAGCGGTGGCTGCCGCGGTACGCGGTGATCGGCGCGCTGGGCACCGGCGTCGCGGTGAGCGCGTTCCGGGGCTCGTGGCACCTCGCTGGGCTGCACGTGGCGCTCGCCGAACCGGTCTTCGTACGCCCGGAGTTCTCCTGGCAGGTGCTGATCGGCGTGGGCCTGCCGCTGTACGTGGTGACCATGGCCTCGCAGAACCTGCCGGGCGTGGCCGTCCTGCGCGGCGCGGGCTACCGCACGCCGGTCTCGCCGCTGCTGACCTGGACGGGGATCGTCAACGCGGTGCTGGCCCCGTTCGGCTGCTTCGGCCTGAACCTGGCCGCGATCACCGCCGCGATCTGCACCGGCGAGGAGGCGCACCGCGACCCCCGCAGGCGGTACCTGGCCTCCGTGTGGGCGGGCCTGTTCTACATCACGGTCGGCCTCTTCGGCGGCGTCGTGGGCTGGCTGCTGACCGCCATGCCCTCCTCCCTCGTCATGGGCATCGCCGGGCTCGGCCTCCTCGGCACGATCGGCGGCTCCCTCACGGCCGCCCTCGCGGACGCGCGCATGCGCGAAGCGGCCGTCGTCACCTTCCTGGCCACCGCGTCGGGGATGACCCTGGCCGGCATCGGCTCGACGTTCTGGGGGCTGCTCGCCGGCGTCCTGACCATCGTGGTGCTGAACGCGCGCCGCCCCGAGCCCGCGGCGGCCCGGGAACGGGTGACGGTGGAGAAGGGGGAGAAGGGGGACAAGGGGGAGAAGCCCGCCGGGCCGGTGGCCGCCGCGGAGGAGACGGCGGCGCGCTGAGCGACCGCGGCAGCCGCCGACGTCAGGCGGTGGGGGCTCCGGCCACGCGGCGCTCGCCGCCGTTGCGCTCCTGCCAGGTCCGGTAGACGGCGACGGCCTCGTCGCGGGGTTCGTGGCGCATCGGCAGCCGGCGCTCGCTCCAGTCCTTGGCGAACTCCGCGTAGAAGGTGTCCAGCTCGAAGTACTTGCGGTCGTCGACGTAGTGGGGCGCGTAGTCCTCGCGCTGTGTGAGGAAGACGACCTCGTCGGGGCTGCAGTAGTAGAGGGAGCTCAGGCACATCGGGCAGGGGTGGGCGAGCACGTAGATCGTGGCGCCGGTCAGGTGCTCGGTACCGAGCCTGGTGCAGGCTTCGCGGATGGCGAGGATCTCGGCGTGCGCGGTCGGGTCGGCAGTCTGGGCGACGAGGTTGGGGCTCTCGGCGAGGATCTCGCCGTCCTTGACGACGACGGTGGCGAAGGGCCGGCCGCCCTCCTCGACGTTCTTGCGGGCGATGTCGATGGTGCGCTGAACGAAGTCCATGGTGTGCGTGCTCCTGGGGAGGGGTGCGGGCCCGCGCCCGGCGGAGGGCCGGGCGCGGGCGTTCTGCCGGATGCGGTGCGGGCGGCGGCGCCTCAGAAGGGCTTGGTGGGCAGGTACTTGCCGTCGAGCGTGATCACGGCGCGCTCGCCGCCCTCGGGGTCGGCGACCTTCTTCACGTCCAGCTTGAAGTTGATCGCGCTGATGATGCCGTCGCCGAACTGCTCGTGGACCAGGGCCTTGAGGGTGGTGCCGTAGACCTGGAGCATCTCGTAGAAGCGGTAGATGGTCGGGTCGGTCGGGACGCCGCCGGGGAGGGAGCCGCGGGTCGGTATGGTCTGCAGCAGCAGCGCGGCGTCGTCGTCCAGGCCGAGCAGGCCGGCGACGGCCTCGGCCGAGCGGGCCGGGAGGGCGTGCTGGCCGAGGACGGCGGCGGTGACGAAGGCGACGGACAGGCCGGCGGCGTCGGCCAGCTGCTGCCAGGTGAGGTCCTTGCGGGTCTTGGCCTCGACCGCGGCGATCGCGAGCTGCCGGCGGGCCTGCGGGTCGAACTGGGCGTGCGTGGTCATGGAACTTCCTTTGCTGACGATGTGACGGGTGAGGAGAGGACGGTCGTCGTGGCCGTCAGGCGGCCGTGAGGGCCGTGAACCGGCCGCTCGTGGTGTCGAGTTCCTCGACGGTGCCGGTGCCGATGTCGAAGACCCAGCCGTGCAGGCGCACGGTGCCGCGGTCGAGGGCGCGGGCGACGCAGGGGTACGTCGCCAGGTTCGCCAGCTGGGCCAGGACGTTGGCGCGCACCATCGCGGCGACCTTGCCCTCCGCGGGGGCGGTGCGGCATCTGGCGCGGGCGGCGTCGGCGTGCCGCAGCCAGCCGGCCAGAGCCGGCAGCGCCGTCAGGTCCGCGCCCTCGGCGAGGGCGGTCATGGCGCCGCAGGCGGAGTGCCCGCAGACGATGACGTCGGCCACGTCGAGGACGTCCACGGCGTATTCGACGCCGGCCGCGACGGCGTCGCCGCCGGGCGCGTGGGCGGGCACGAGGTTGCCCGCGGTGCGGATGACGAACAGTTCGCCCGGCTCGCGCTGGGTGATCAGCTCGGGGACGACGCGGGCGTCGGAGCAGCCGATGAACAGGGCACCGGGCCGGTGCGTGGTGGCGAGCCGCTCGAAGAGCTCCGCGCGCTCGGGGAAGACGTTCTGCCGGAAGTGCTGGACTCCCTGGGCAAGGTGGTGCATGGGTCACTCCCTTGGTGGATGCCGGTGGGGGCCGACGTCATCCACTGTGCATGACCTGCACCTATAACGTCCAAGAGATGGATTCCATGACTTCTATAGAGCTCATCTATGCCGAGCGATGACGGCCGAGCGATTACGGCAGCAGCTGCTCCGTCCACACCGTCTTGCCCTCCCGCCCGTACCGCGTGCCCCAGCGCTCGGTGAGCTGGGCGACGAGGAAGAGGCCGCGTCCGCCCTCGTCGGTCGTCCGGGCGCGGCGCAGGTGGGGGGCGGTGTTGCTGGTGTCGGAGACCTCGCAGATGAGGCGGGGCCCGCGGATCAGCCGCAGGGTGACCGGCCCGCCGGCGTAGCGGTAGGCGTTGGTGACGAGCTCGCTGACGATGAGCTCGGTGGTGAACGCCAGCTCGTCCAGCTCCCAGGCTCCGAGTTGCTCCGTCAGCAGCGCGCGGGCCCGGCCCGCGGCGCGTGCGTCCGACGGCAGCGTCCAGGTGGCCACGCAGTGCTCCGGGAGCACGCGGGTGCGGGCGAGGAGGAGGGCCACGTCGTCCCCGGGCTCGGCGGGCAGGAGGGCGTCCACGACGGCCTTGGCCGTCTCCTCCACCGAGCGTTCCGGGCGGGCGAGTTCGTGCGAGAGGCGGTCGAGCGCCGCGTCGATGTCGAGGTCGTGGCTGTGGATGAGGCCGTTGGTGTACAGCGCGAGGAGGCTGCCCGCGGGCAGTTCGAGCTCGGTCGCCTCGAAGGGCAGCCCGCCGAGGCCGAGCGGCGGCCCGCCGGGCAGGTCGGGGACGCTCACCTTCCCGCCGGGGTCCACCAGGACGGGCGGCGGGTGGCCGGCGCGGGCCAGGGAGCAGATGCGGGAGATCGGGTCGTAGACGGCGTAGAGGCAGCTGGCGCCGGTCACCTGGTCCAGGGGGAAGTCCCGGTCGTTGCTCTCCTGTTCGGCGGCGAGCCGGTACACGAGGTCGTCGAGGTGGGAGAGGACCTCGTCGGGGTCGAGGTCGAGTTCGGCCAGGGTGTGGACGGCGGTGCGCAGGCGGCCCATGGTGGCCGCGGCGTCGATACCGTGGCCGATCACGTCGCCGACGACGAGGGCGACGCGCGCCCCGGACAGGGGGATGACGTCGAACCAGTCCCCGCCGACGCCTTCCACGGCGCCCGCCGGAATGTACTGGTGGGCGACCTCGGCGGCCGGCAGCTCGGGCAGGTCGCCGGGCAGCAGGCGGCGCTGCAGGGCCAGGGCGGCCTGGTGCTGGCGGGTGTAGCGGCGGGCGTTGTCGATGCAGACGGCGGCGCGGGCGGCGAACTCGCCCACGAGGGTGAGGTCGTCCTCCTCGAACGGGTCGGGGCAGCCGGAGCGCCACAGGGTGACGAGGCCGAGGACGAGACCGCGGGCGGCGAGCGGCAGCATCATGACGGAGTGGGCGCCCAGGGCCCGGGCGTGGGGGGCGCGTTCCTGTGCGACGACGGCGAGGTCCTCGGGGGTGCGCAGCTCCGGCACGAGGACCGGGCTCTGTTCGGCCATGCACCTGCCCTGGGGGGTCTCCGGGCCGAAGCGGATGAGCCCGCCGAGCGGGTTGAGGGCTTCCTCGGCGCCCGGGGTGTCGGATCTGACGGCCGTCCGGCGCACGGGCCCGAAGCCGTCCTGCGAGGGCTCCTCGCCGCGGCTGACGGGGTCGAGAAGGTCGACGGTGACGGCGTCGGCGAGCCCGGGGACGAGCACGTCGGCCAGCTCGCGGGCGGTGGCGGCCACGTCCAGCGTGGTGCCGATGCGGGCGCCCGCCTCGTTGAGCAGGGCCAGCCGGAGCCTGGCCCGGTGCCGTTCGGTGACGTCTTCGACCAACTGGGTGACGCCGAGGATGTCCCCGGCCGAATCCTCCATGCGGAACGCGGAGACGGAGACGTAGCGGGCGCGGGAGGGGTCGGAGCGCAGCCGGCACGGCTGCTCCGTGAAGATCATCGGTCGTCCGGTCTCCAGCACCTCGCGCAGGCGGCCCTCCACCGTCTCCGTGTCCGCCGCCACCACGAAGTCGCCCGTGCGGCGGCCCCGCGCCTGTTCGACGGTGATGCCGCCGATCCGGGCGACGGCCCGGTTGATCCGCAGGATGCTCAGGTCCGGGGCGTGGACGGCCAGCCCCACGGGGGCGGTCCGGAACAGCCCGTCCAGGACCGAGCGGTCCGTCTCCCACTGGGTCACGTCCTCGGCCGGGGCGCCGACCAGGAACCATTCGGCGACGGGGCCCTCGCGGACGATGCACCGGGCGCGGACTCCCACGGAGATGCGGCGGCCGTCGCGGTGAAGGACGGGGACGACCCCGAACCAGCCGGTGTCCCGCCGGCAGGCGGCGGCCGCCGCCACGATCCCCTCCCGGTCGCCCGGGCCCACCAGCGCCTCCAGCGCGGGCCGCCCGATCACGTCGCGCGCCGCGTGGCCCAGCAGGGTCTCGGCACGGTCGCCCCAGCCCACCACGATCCCCCGGTGGTCCAGCACGGCCGACGCCGAGTTGCCGACCGAGAAGGGGTCCTCGGGGCTCTCGTGGAAGAGCGTCATCGCTTCGTCCGTCACACCGTCCTCCTTCCGTCGGACGCGCCGGGGCTGCCGTCTTCTGCTTCCACAGTGATGGGTGAGGGGCGTCGGCGCCGCCCCGCGCCGCGGTGCCTGCCCGGCGTGCGGCGCGGTGGGACGGGGCCGGTCAGTATGCGTTCCTCGTAGCGGCCCAGGGCGAGGATCGCGCACAGCAGCAGAGGGGGGAGGGCGAGAGCGAAGACGACCACGGGAGGCTCCTGCCGGGAGGAGGGGCTCATAAGGTCGCGTTGCCGCACAGGGGCGGCGCAAACCTGTCCAAGTGGCGCACATGGGTGGTTCGCGCTCCCCCATGTGGAGCAGGAGCGCTTCCGGGGCGTGCGGGGCGGACGGGCCGGCCACGGGCCGCCCCTACGCCTTCGGGGCCCCTGCCCTGTCCGGCGCGTCCACCGGCAGCGCGTCCACCGGCAGCGCCTCGGCGATCCGCTGCCGCATCGGCCGCCGGCCGAGGGCGTCCAGCGCCTCGGTGACCAGTCTGCTGAGCGGATACGACAACTCCGCCTCGAACTCCGCCGCCGCGGCGGCCGTGGCCGCCCATTCGGCGTCCAGCACCGGCAGCAGCGACTCGGCCCGGGCCGTCAGGCTCACGACGCGCTGCCGTGCGTCCCGCCCCGGCGCGAGCACGACGAGCCCCTCCTCGGCCATCCGGGCCACCGTCTGGCTCGCGGCCGAGTGCGTCACGCCGACGGCCCGCGCGAGGTCGCGGACGGCGCTCGGCCCCGAGGCGGCCAGCGCGCGGACGACGGGGGTGAAGCGCGGGCGGAACCCGGCCAGGCCGAGGTCCTCGTACACGGCACCGACGTCGCCGTCGAGCAGCTCCAGGAGGCGGCGCAGCCGGGTGCCGAGCAGTTCGGGGCCCGGGGTTCCCGGGGCGTCGGGGGCGTCGG
>NZ_JBPQTS010000218.1:0-9105 GCF_051386455.1 Streptomyces sp. URMC 124 | reverse complement strand
GCCCTGGCCCCATGCCCCGCCCGCTCAGCTGTCGAACCCGAGGCCGACCTTGTCCATCGCCTTGAGCCAGAGGTTGCGGCGGCCGCCGTTCTCGTCGGCCTTCGTCATCGACCACTGGGTGATGCCGATGCCCATGGAGCGCACGGGCTCGGGCGGGAACGGCAGCGGCTTGCTGCGCACCATCTCCAGCTCGGTCCGCTCCGTGCGCTCCCCGGAGAGCAGGTCGAGCATGACGTCGGCGCCGAAGCGGGTGGCGCCGACGCCCAGGCCCGTGTAACCGAGGGCGTAGGCGACCTTGCCGCCGTGCGCTGTGCCGAAGAAGGCCGAGAAGCGCGCGCAGGTGTCGATGGCCCCGCCCCAGGTGTGGGTGAAGCGCACGCCTTCGAGCTGGGGGAAGCACCGGAAGAAGTGCTCGGCGAGCTTCTGATACGTGGCCGGGTGGTGGTCGTACTCCGCGCGGACGCCGCCTCCGTAGTGGTAGACGATGTCGTAACCGCCCCACAGGATGCGGTGGTCGGGCGTGATGCGGAAGTAGTGGAAGTGGTTGGCGGCGTCGCCGAGCCCCTGCCGGCCCTTCCATCCCACGGCGTCGAGCTGTTCGGCGTTCAGGGGCTCCGTCATGAGCGCGTAGTCGTAGACGGGGGCGATGTACGAACGGACGCGCTTGACGAGTGAGGGGAAGGCGTTGGTGCCGAGCGCGGCGTGCCGGGCGTACACGCGCCCGTAGGGGGTGCGTACGGCGATGCCGGCAGCGCGGGATGACAGCTCGGTGCCGGGTGTGTGCTCATAGATGCGCACGCCGAGCTCCGTGCAAGCGCGCTTGAGGCCCCATGCGAGCCGGGCGGGGTGGAGCATCGCCACTCCGTCGCGGTCCCAGAGCCCGGCGAGGAAGGTCGGGGAGCGGACCTCGGTGCGCAGGGCGTCCCGGTCGAGGTATTGGTAACCGGTGATGCCAAGGGCTTCGAGTTCCTCCGCAGCCTCCTGCAACTCGTGCACCTGGTGCGGGGCGGTGGCGATGTCGATCTCGCCCGTGCGTTCGAAGTCGCAGTCGATGCCGTGGCGGGCGAGGGTGGCCTCGATGTCGTCGAGGTTCTGCAGGCCGAGCTTGTGCAGCGTGGTGAGCTCGTCGGGCCAGCGGGCGGCGCCGTTGGCCCAGCCGTGGGTGAGGGAGGCGGAGCAGAAGCCGCCGTTGCGGCCGGAGGCGGCCCAACCGGCCTCCTGGGCCTCGATGAGGACGACGTCCCGGCCGGGGTCGCGCTCCTTGGCGAGGAGCGCGGTCCACAGTCCGGAGTATCCGCCGCCGACGACGAGCAGGTCGCAGTGCTCGTCGCCGACGAGCGCGGGGAGCGCCTCCGGCCGGGAGGGGTCGTCGAGCCAGTAGGGCCGGGGGGCGGCGTCTGAAAGTGCTTGGACAGGGTTCATGGCACGAGCGGCCATGTTCTCAGCTCCTTTTACGGCGCCCGCCGATCAGCTGACCGGCGAGGACGCACAGCACGGCGATGGCGAACATCGCCGTTCCGATGACATTGATTTGAACGGGTGTGCCCCGTTGTGCGGATCCCCAGACGAACATGGGGAAGGTCACAGTCGAGCCGGCGTTGAAGTTGGTGATGATGAAGTCGTCGAAGGACAGGGCGAAGGAGAGCAGGGCGCCCGCCACGATGCCCGGGGCGGCGATCGGGAGAGTGACCCGCAGGAAGGTCTGCAGCGGGGTGGCGTAGAGGTCCTGGGCGGCTTGTTCGAGCCGGGGGTCCATGGACATCACCCGGGCCTTGACGGCCGTCACCACGAAGCTCAGGCAGAACGTGATGTGGGCGATCAGGATGGTCCAGAAGCCGAAGGTGACGCCCATGTTGAGGAAGAGGGTGGCCAGCGAGGCGGCCATGACGACCTCGGGCATGGCCATCGGCAGGAAGATCAGTGTGCTGACGGTGGACCGTGCGCGGAAGCGGTAGCGGGCGAGCGCGAAGGCGAGTGCCGTGCCCAGGACGGTGGCGCCCACGGTTGCCCAGGCGGCGATCTGCAAGCTGAGGGAGAGGGAGCCGCACAGGTCGGCGACGCCGCAGGGGTCGGTCCAGGCGTCGGTGGAGAAGCGCTGCCACTCGTAGTTGAAGCGGCCGTTGGGCTTGTTGAACGAGAAGACGGTGACGACGACGTTGGGCAGTACGAGGTAGGCGAGTGTGGCCAGCCCGGCGAGCACGACGAGGTTGCGGCGGAGCCACCGCACGGGGCGGCTGGACAGGACGGCCGGACGGGTGTGCGTGGAAGGCATCAGACCAGGTCCTCCGTCCCGGACTTGCGGATGTAGACGGTGACCATGGCGAGGATCGCGGCCATGAGGATGAAGGACAGGGCGGCGGCGGTGGGGTAGTCCAGGACGCGCAGGAACTGGGACTGGATGACGTTGCCGATCATCTTCTGGTCGGTGGAGCCGAGCAGCTCGGCGTTGATGTAGTCGCCCGTGGCGGGGATGAAGGTGAGCAGCGTGCCGGCGACGACGCCGGGCATGGACAGCGGGAAGGTGACCTTGCGGAAGGTCGTCAGCGGACGGGCGTAGAGGTCGCCGGCCGCCTCGTGCAGCCGGGCGTCGATGCGCTCCAGGGACGTGTACAGCGGCAGGATCATGAACGGCAGGAAGTTGTAGGTCAGGCCGCAGACGACGGCGAGGGGCGTGGCGAGCACGCGGTGTCCCTCGGTGACTCCGAGGGCGTTGGTGACGTCAAGGACGTGCAGGCTCGCGAGGGCGGAGACGACGGGGCCGCCGTCGGAGAGGATCGTCTTCCAGGCGAGGGTGCGGATCAGGAAGCTGGTGAAGAACGGCGCGATGACGAGGATTATCAGGACGTTGCGCCACCGGCCGGCCTTGAAGGCGATGAGGTAAGCCAGCGGATAGCCCAGGGCGAGGCAGAGCGCCGTGGCGGTCGCGGCGTAGGCGACGGAGCGCAGGAACTGGGGGTAGTACTCGGTCAGCGCGTCCCAGTACGTGGCGAAGTGCCAGGTGACGTCGAAGCCCTCTTCGAGTGAGCCGGTCTGCACCGAGGTGGACGCCTGGTAGACGAGGGGGGCGGCGAAGAAGACGAGCAGCCACAGGATCCCGGGGAGCAGGAGCCAGTACGGGGTGAGCTTCCTGCCCCGTGCGGCCGTCCGGCCCGGCGCGGGGGGCGCAGGGGGCGTGGCGGGGGGCTGGTCGGTGACGAGTGACATCAGGTGCCCTCCCCCGCGTCCGTGCCCGCCTCGATGCTCTGTGCGGCGTCCAGGCCGAAGCTGTGCCCGGGGTTCCAGTGCAGGACGACGTCGGCGCCCGGGGCGAGGCGGCTGTCGCGCTCGATGTTCTGCTCGTAGACGGACAGGCCCGCGGCCACGGGGCTGTCGACGAGGTACTGGGTGGAGACTCCGATGAAGCTGGACGCGGTGATGCGGCCGTGGGCGCGGTTGCGGCCCTCGGGGATCGTGCCGGCGTCGTCCGCGTGCGTCAGGGTGATCTTCTCGGGCCGTATTCCGACGAGGAGCTTCCCGCCCGCCCGGGGGGCGGTGGTACATCGCGCACGGGGCAGGGCGAGTTTGGTATCCGCGGCGCGCAGCACGAGGGTCTCGCCCGAGGTGTCGAGGACCTCGGCGGTGATGAGGTTCGAGGTGCCGAGGAAGTTGGCGACGAAGGTGGTGCGGGGCGTCTCGTAGAGGTCGGCGGGGGCGCCGAGCTGTTCGACGCGCCCGGCGTTCATGACCGCGACCGTGTCGGCCATGGTCATGGCCTCCTCCTGGTCGTGGGTGACGTGGATGAAAGTGATGCCGACCTCGGTCTGGATGCGCTTGAGCTCCAGCTGCATCTGCCTACGCAGCTTGAGGTCGAGGGCGCCCAGGGGCTCGTCGAGCAGCAGCACCTGGGGGTGGTTGATCAGGGCGCGGGCGACGGCGACGCGCTGCTGCTGGCCGCCGGAGAGCTGGTGGGGCTTGCGGCGGGCGAAGTCGCCCAGCTGGACGAGGTCCAGCATGTCGCCGACCTGCTTCTTGACGGACTTGATGCCGCGGCGGCGCAGGCCGAAGGCGACGTTCTCGTAGATGTCGAGGTGCGGGAAGAGCGCGTAGCTCTGGAAGACGGTGTTGACGGGGCGCTTGTGCGGGGGGAGGGCGGTGACGTCCTTGCCGGCGAGTTCGACGGCGCCGGTGGTGGGCTGCTCCAGGCCGGCGATCATGCGCAGGGTGGTGGTCTTGCCGCAGCCTGAGGCGCCGAGCAGGGCGAAGAAGGAGCCGGCGGGGACGCTCAGGTCGAGCGGGTGGACGGCGGTGAAGGCACCGTAGCTCTTGCTGATGGCGGTGAGGCGGACGTCCGTGCCGCTGCTGCTGCCGGTCGGAGCGGTTACTGTCATGGTCTTGGATCCAGGGGGTCTCGGGGGCGTGAGCACGTACGGCACGTACAGCCGCGTACGTTCTCATATGTCCGGGGCCGAGTGCCGCGCCGGTGGCCCGTTTCGGCGGGACAGGCGCCGGTGAGGTCGGAGAAGGCGGCCTCGAACGCCTTCTCCTAGGCGGCGGTCAGGGAGCGGAAGGCGTGGGCCTTCGCCGGCATCGTTTCGCTGTGGATGATCAGGCTGTTGCCGGCCGACTTCCTGTCGATCTTCGTGAGCTCGTCCCGCAGCCCGGTGGCCGGGCTGACGCAGTTGATGGTTGCAGCGAGAGGTGCGGCGACCTCGGGCTGGTAGCAGTAGTCGATGAGGCGCTCGGCGTTCCTCTGGTGGCGGGAGGTGCGGGGGACCGGAAGATTGTCGCTGGAAAGCATGTATCCCGCGTCCGGGATGACGCACGGGATGTCGATGTTGTCGGCCTGGAGCTGGAGGAAGTCGCCCGCCCAGGCGATGCAGGCGGCGATGTCGCCCTTGTTGAGGTCGCCCGTGTAGTCGTTGCCGGTGCAGGGACGGATCTGTCCGCGGTCGCGGGCGCGGCGCAGGCGGTCGACAGCTGCGTCGCATTTCTCGGCGGTGACCTTTTCGGGCTTCCTGCCCATGTCGAGAAGTGTGAGGCCGACCGTGTCGCACATTTCTGAGAGGAGTCCGACGCGGCCCCTGGGCCGCGGATCGTCCGGGGGCTGGGAGACGGAGTCGACCGTAGGGCCTTCGGTGGCCTTCTGGTTGTAGGCAGTGACAGCGGGGATTCCGGTGAATTCGACGTCGGTGTCCCCGGTGTACGTCACCTCGATGCCGATCGAGCGCCGGAACTCGTCGAGCGCGGGGCGGCCCGTACCGTCCGCGCTGCTGTCGATGCACTCGGTCGAGTCGGAGAACCCGAGGGTCCGCTCGTAGGCGGAGCGGTCCTCGGAGGCCCCCAGAGCCCCCTCCGGGCGCCTCGCAGGCGGGATACCGCAGCCGGCCAGGCACGCGAGCGCGCCGGGGGCGAGCGCGCCTGCTCCGCCCGCCCACAGCAGGGCACGCCGGTTCACGGCGGTCCGTGGCTGGTAGCGCTCCATACGAGGTGCCCTTTCCGTAGCTCCGACGGACTTTGAGCGAGGATCCTGGCAGGGAAACCGTGCCTGAACAAGGGATTCCGTTGTTGCCTTTTGGTTACGCAACAGTTCCACGACTCCCATGGATCGTTCAGGCATGAACCTGCCACGCTCACTTCCTGACGACAGGGGAGCGAGCGGGCAGCACAAACCCGCTCGCGGCACAGAACAAGGAAAAATCCGTTGGGCTACAGAAAAAGAGTGACAGCCGTCGCGGCAGTAGGTGCCGCACTGCTCATGGGGGCCGCGGTCGAACCGGCAATCGCCCAACCGTCATCACCGAAACCTCCGCTCCAGACCAAGACCGACAAACTGCTCTTCGCCGATTCGATGAACCGGTTCCAGTCCGCACGCAACGACAAGGGACGGAGCGACGAGCTCGACTGGTCCTCGGACGGCTGCTCCCAGGCGCCCGACAGGCCCATGGGCTTCAATTTCCTGCCGTCGTGCCAACGGCACGACTTCGGCTACCGGAACTACAAGAAGCAGGGCCGGTTCGACCACGACACCCGTCTCGCCGTGGACAACAATTTCAAGGCGGACCTGAACGCTTACTGCCGCACCCTGCCCAAAGCGAAGATCGGAACCTGCACATACTGGGCCGGGGTCTACTACAGCCAGGTCCGCGAGCACGGCGGCCCGTGAAGCCCGGCCGGTACGGGAACGGCTCGGTGGGCGGTACGGGAACGATGCGAAACCGACCCTGGAATGCTCCTGAGGAACAGGCCGTCAACCTAGGGAGAAAACAGTCCGGTGCCAGGGCTTTCGCGCCACTGCAGTGATGTCGGACATGACGTGTTTGATCTGGGTGTATTCCTCGAAGGAATACGAGGACATGTCCTTTCCGTAGCCTGACGCCCGACAGCCACCGTGCGGCATCTCGCTGATGATCGGAATGTGGTCGTTGACCCACACGCAGCCCGCCTTGATCTCCCTGGTGGCGCGCCCCGTGCGGTACACGTCCCGGCTCCATGCGGAGGCCGCCAGCCCGTAGGGCGTGTCGTTGGCCAGCGCGATGCCCTCGTCGTCACCGTCGAAGGGCAGCACGACGAGCACGGGGCCGAAGATCTCGTCCTGGACGATTTCGCTGGACTGAGCGGCTCCGATGACGAGCGTGGGGCGGTAGTACGCCCCCTTGGCAAGCTTCCCCGCCGGGGCCGTACCACCGGTGACGACCGTGGCGTAGGCGCGCGCCCGGTCCACGAAGCCGGCGACGCGGTCGCGTTGGGCGTACGAGACGAGCGGGCCGAGGTCGGTGGCGGGGTCGAAGGGGTCACCGAGGCGCACGGATGCCATCAGATCGGCGACCCCGGAGACGAACGCCTCGTACAGGGGGCGCTGGACGTACGCGCGCGTGGCGGCCGTGCAGTCCTGCCCGGTGTTGATGAGGGCGCCGGCGACCGCCCCGTGCACAGCGGCCTCGAGGTCGGCGTCGTCGAAGACGACGAACGGCGCCTTGCCGCCGAGCTCCAGGTGGAGACGCTTGACCGTCCTCGTCGTGATCTCGGCGACGCGCCTGCCGACCGCGGTCGATCCGGTGAAAGACGCCATAGCGACGTCCGGATGGCCCACGAGGCGCTCCCCCGCGTCCGCGCCGGCACCGCAGACGACGTTCACCACGCCGGCGGGAATGCCGGCCTCGGTGGCAGCCTGAGCGAACATCAGCGATGTCAGGGGGGTCAGTTCGGCGGGCTTGAGCACGATCGTGTTGCCCGCTGCGATCGCCGGGAGGACCTTCCACGCGGCCATCTGCAGGGGGTAGTTCCAGGGCGCTACGGATCCCACGACGCCGATCGGCTCACGGCGTACGTAGGAGGTGTGGTCAGCGCTGTACTCACCGGCGGACCGGCCTTCCAGGTGGCGCGCCGCGCCTGCGAAGAAGGCGGTGTTGTCCACGGTGCCCGGAACGTCGAACCCGGTGGTGAGGCGGATCGGCTTGCCGCACTGGACGGACTCCGCACGAGCGAGCTGCTCCGCCTGGTCCGCAAGCAGGCCCGCGAACCGGCGCAGGGCGTCGGAGCGCTCCGCCGGGGTCGCCCCCGCCCACGCGGGAAGGGCCTCCGCAGCGGCCGTGACAGCGGCGTCCACGTCCTCCGGGCCGGCCAGTTCGTACCGGAGGACCTCGTCCCCCGTAGCGGGGTCCACAACCGCGTGGAGGCGGCCCGAGGTGCCGGGGCGCGCCCTGCCACCGATGTACTGGGCTCCGCCTGCGAAGCGCCCTGCTGCATCGAACCGCTGATCCGTCGCGCCCATCCACACACCCCTCGTAGCCGGCTGCGCCTTGCTCTCTGCGCTGCACCGCGCAGGGCACCCGGAGCCGATCCTGACAGAGGAAGCCCGCCCCAACAAGGGATTCCGTTGCAATAGCCGTGACTTGCGACGGAATCAGTCAGAGGACGTCTGCCGGGCGCCGCATGGGGCGCGTGCGAAGGGTGCAGCAGCCGGAGACCCGGGCTCTGCGGGCATGGGGCGGCCGCAAGTCGGCACCGATACTGAGGAGGCTCCCGAAGAAGGCGAACCACAGGCCGGGAGTCCCAGAGCCACGGCGCCGAGGACGATGCCGGTGGTCGCGGCACTCCGGTTGGCCCGCCCGGTTCCGCTGCCGGGCGGCTGCGACAATGACCGGCGTGAAGATCAACGGGGACCAGTACGGATACGCGCGCGCGGGGCACCATGCGGACGGCCCGCGTTCGGTGGCGGAGCTGACGGCGGCCGTCGCCCGCGGCGAACGTTTCAAGTACGTCTGCTTCTGGGGCCACCAGCCGCGACGGGACGGTGCCATCGGAGCGAGCTGCTTCAGTCAGTGGTGGCCCTCGCCGTTCACCGTGGACGGCACCGTCTACGCCACAGCCGAGCACTGGATGATGGCCGGCAAGGCGCGGCTCTTCGGCGACGCGGAGGCGGCGGCGGAAGCGATCGCCGCCTCGCACCCCAAAGAGGCGAAGGACGCCGGTCGCAAGGTGCGCGGTTTCGACGAGGAGACGTGGCGGCAGCACCGCTTCGAGCTGGTGGTGGAGGGCAGCGTCCACAAGTTCGCGCAGGACGCGGCGCTGTGCGCCTACCTGCTGGGCACCGGTGACCGGGTGCTGGTCGAAGCCAGCCCGCTCGACCGAATCTGGGGCATCGGCCTGGCCGGCGACGACGAACGCGCCCAGGACCCCGCTCGCTGGCTCGGCGACAACCTGCTCGGCTTTGCCCTCATGGAGGCGCGTCAGCGGCTGGCGTCGCGGTCCACGAGCAGCACGGGCGCCGACAAGTAGGCCCCGTACACGGCGCCGGGCTCGTCATCGGGCACCGGGCCGTCACTGTCGTCGACATCGATGTTGATGTAGACGATGACCATCAGGACGGTGGCGACGAGCGCCGCGCAACCGAGGATCAGCCCGGAGAGGGCCTGTCCGGGGTTGGTTGCCTCGCCGCCGCGCACCTTGGCGCGGCCCACGGCGCCGAAGATGACGGCGAGGATG
The DNA here is from genome assembly GCF_051386455.1 of Streptomyces sp. URMC 124. Lineage (NCBI taxonomy): Bacteria > Bacillati > Actinomycetota > Actinomycetes > Kitasatosporales > Streptomycetaceae > Streptomyces > Streptomyces sp. URMC 124. The sequence goes on along the minus strand of NZ_JBPQTS010000218.1, from coordinate 141 downwards.
CCCAGCACCGCCCCGAGCACGATGGTGGGCGAGAACACGATGCCGACGATGCCCAGCACGAGGGCCGCCAGCCCCAGGCCGTTGCTGGGTACGGGCTGCTGGGCATAGAGCAGCGACGCCGGATAGCCGTACGCGCCCGGC
>NZ_JBPQTS010000217.1:0-9338 GCF_051386455.1 Streptomyces sp. URMC 124 | reverse complement strand
TTGTGTATAAGAGACAGGCCCCTCACGCCCCTCCGCGTCCGCCGGCTCCCACCAGCGCGGCGGCAGATCACGCCGCAGCAGCACGCCCCCGGGCGTGCGCACCTCCACCGTCCCGTGCCGGCCCACCACCACCAGCACGCGCTCCGACACCACCCGCCAGCCGCCGTCGGTGTCCGGCTCCAGCACCGCCCGCTCGTCCGCCTCGGGCCCCGCCCCCTGCAGGGCGTACGAGGGCTCCGGACCGGCCCCGTCCCAGCCGCAGAACACCGCCCCGCCCGCCGCCACCCGCACGCGCAGCGACGACCGCGCGAAGTGCACCACCCCGCCGCCCGGCATCGGCTCGGCGCCCCGCACCGCACCCGGCACCCGCGCCCGCTCCGCGCCCGGCCGCGGCAGCCCCGCCCTGTCCGCACTCCGCCGCCGCAGCGCCGACCGCAGGGAGCGCACCCCCCGGGCCGTACGGACCGTCGTCACTAACCGCAGCAGATCACGCGCATCCATGCTGCTCAGACTGCCACCCGCACGATCGTCGGCGCCCGGAGTTCAGATGCCGTTCACCCCCCGCAGGGACAAGGGCGGGGTGCCGGGGCACCCGGCGCGCGTGAGGCGGGCGGGGCACGGCCCCCCGCACCGCCGATGCGATGCGCACCGCACTCTGCCGTCGGCTCTGGTGCGGGAGTCGATCACATGGCATCGTCCTGGTCAGCCGTGCCGCGCGCCCACCCCGCCCGTGCGCGCGGCGCACGAGCACCACGCGATTGCCCACGACGCGCAGAAGCCGGGAGCCGCCAGATGACCACCGCACCGCAGCCCGCCGAAACGCCGGAGCCCCTGTGGGTCCCCGGCGCCGACCGCGTCGCACGCGCCCAGGTCACCCGCTTCCAGGCGTGGGCGGCGGAGCGCCACGGTGCCCCGGCCGCCGTCCCCGGTGACCCCGCCGCGAGCTACGCCGCCCTGCACCGCTGGTCCGTCGACGAGCTCGACACCTTCTGGCAGGCCTTCGCCGAATGGTCCGGCGTCCGCTTCTCCCACCCCTACGAGCGCGTCCTCGCCGACCGCTCGATGCCCGGCGCCACCTGGTTCCCCGGTGCCACCCTCAACTACGCCGAGCACGCGCTGCGCGCCGCCGAGGACCCCGAGCGCGCCGGCGACCCCGCCCTCCTCCACGTCGACGAGACCCACGAGCCGACCCCCGTCACCTGGAGCGATCTGCGCCGCCGGGTCGGCTCGCTCGCCGAGGCGCTGCGCCGCCTGGGAGTGCGCCCCGGCGACCGCGTCTCCGGCTACCTGCCCAACGTCCCGCAGGCCGTCGTCGCCCTCCTCGCCACCGCGGCCGTCGGCGCCGTGTGGACCTCCTGCGCACCCGACTTCGGAGCCCGCAGCGTCCTCGACCGCTTCCAGCAGGTCGAACCCGTCGTCCTCTTCACCGTCGACGGCTACCGCTACGGCGGCAAGGAGCACGACCGCGCCGGGACCGTCGCCGAACTGCGCGCCGGCCTGCCCACCCTGCGCGCCGTCGTCCACATCCCCCTGCTGGGCACCCCGGCCCCCGAGGGCGCCCTGGAGTGGGACGCACTGGTGGCCGACGACGTGGAACCCGTCTTCGAACAGGTCCCCTTCGACCACCCGCTGTGGGTGCTGTACTCCTCCGGCACCACCGGCCTGCCCAAGGCCATCGTCCAGTCCCAGGGCGGCATCCTCCTCGAACACCTCAAGCAGCTCGCCCTGCACTGCGACCTCGGCCCCGGCGACCGCTTCTTCTGGTACACCTCCACCGGCTGGATGATGTGGAACTTCCTCGTCTCCGGCCTCCTGGTGGGCTCCACCGTCGTCCTCTACGACGGCAGCCCCGGCTATCCCGACACCGCCGCCCAGTGGCGCGTCGCCGAACGCACCGGCGCGACCCTCTACGGCACCTCGGCCGCCTACGTCATGGCCTGCCGCAAGGCGGAGGTCCACCCCGGCCGGGACTTCGACCTCTCGCGCGTGAAGTGCGTGGCCACGACGGGCTCACCGCTCCCGCCGGACGGATTCCGCTGGCTGCACGACGAGTTCCACGAAGAGGGCGTGCGCGACATGTGGATCGCCTCGGTGAGCGGCGGCACGGACGTCTGCAGCTGCTTCGCGGGCGCCGTGCCCACCCTGCCGGTCCACATCGGCGAACTCCAGGCCCCCTGCCTCGGCACCGACCTGCAGGCCTGGGACCCGCACGGCAAGAGCCTCGTCGACGAGGTCGGCGAGCTCGTCGTCACCAACCCCATGCCCTCGATGCCCATCCGCTTCTGGAACGACCCCGAGGGCACCCGCTACCGCGAGAGCTACTTCGAGATGTTCCCCGGCGTCTGGCGGCACGGCGACTGGATCACCCTCACCCCGCGCGGCAGCGTCGTCATCCACGGCCGCTCCGACTCCACCCTCAACCGGCAGGGCGTCCGCATGGGCTCCGCCGACATCTACGAAGTCGTCGAACGGCTCCCCGAGATCCGCGAATCCCTCGTCATCGGCGTCGAACAGCCCGACGGCGGCTACTGGATGCCCCTCTTCGTCCACCTCGCGCCGGGCGCACGGCTGGACGACGCCCTGCTGGACCGCATCAAGCGCACCATCCGCGAGAACCTCTCGCCCCGCCACGTCCCCGACGAGGTCATCGAGGTCCCCGCCGTCCCCCACACCCTCACCGGCAAGCGCATCGAGGTCCCGGTCAAACGCCTCCTCCAGGGCACACCTTTGGAGAAGGCCGTGAACCCGGGCTCGGTGGACAACGCGAACCTGCTGAAGTTCTACGAGGACCTGGGCCGCAAGCGCTAGACGGATCCAGCCCGTCCGGCGTTTGAGGACGAGCGCGTTCAGCGCGCTACGGGGGTCTGGGGCGCAGCCCCCAGTTACGGGAAGGGGCGGGCAGGGGAGAAAGACCGCCCTACCCGCCATACGTCGCCTGAGCCTCCCCCAGCACCGAAGCAAAGTCCGCGGCAAGGCGCACCGCCTCGCCCGGCCGCAGATCCGCCGTGGTGATCCGCACCCCGGGCGCCGTCCCGATACGGAACCGCGCCCCCGCGGCCACCCACCACCCGCACGACCGCAGCCCGTTGACGACGGCAGCCTCATCCCGTACGGGCACCCACACGTTCAGCCCCCCACGCCCGTGCGCGGCGATGCCCCGCCGGGCGAGCTCCCCGATGAGCACCTCGCGCCGCTCGGCGTAAGCGGCGCGGGCCTCGTCCACGAGCGCGCGGGCCGCGGGGTCGGCCAGCAGCCCGGCCACGGCCTCCTGCAGCACGTGGCTGACCCAGCCGGAAGTCAGCAGCAGCCGCCCGTCGTGCCGCGCCAGCGTCGTCGCGTCGCACGCCAGCGCGGCCCACCGCAGGTCCGGGCCCAAGTGCTTGGTGACCGTGCGGACCTGCGCCCAGCGAGCGAGCCGGCCCCCGGCGGTCAGGCTGTGCAGAGGGGCGCCGCAGACCTCCGCGGTGTAGTCGTTCTCGACGACCAGCACGTCCGGAGCCTCCACCAGCACCGCGGCCAGCGCGTCGCGCCGGGCGGCGGAGAAGCACCCGCCGTACGGGTTCTGCGCCCGCGGGCTGCAGATGACGGCCCGTACGCCGCCGCGCACCGCGGCCCGCAGCTCCTCGGGCCGCATGCCCTCGTCGTCCACCGCCACCGGGACGACACGCAGGCCAAGTGCCGGTACGAGATCCAGCAGGTGGTGGTAGCCGGGGTCCTCCATCGCCACCGCGTCACCGGGCCGCAGCTCGGTGGACAGCAGCCGCGCCACGCAGTCGAGCGCGCTGTGCGCGAAGGTCACGTGCGCGCAGGGGACGCCGTCGCGCTCGTACCAGGCGCGGGTGAGCTCCTCCAGCCGGGCCAGCCGCGGTGCCGCCCGGTGCGAGCGCGCGCCCGGGAGCCCTTGCGCGGGCGCCACCAGATGGGGCAGGAAGGCCGGATCCGGGTGGCCGCCGGCCAGGTCGCGCAGCCCTTCGGGCACCTTCGGCGGGCGCCGGGAGGCGACGGCGGGGGCCTCGGCGACCACGGTGCCGCCGCGCCCGCGGGTGACGACGATGCCCCGGCGGCGCAGTTCCTTGTACGTGGTGGCGACCGTCCCCGGGCTCACGCCGAGGCGCTCGGCGAGCGCGCGCACCGGAGGGAGCGAACTGCCGGGCGCGAGCGCGCCGTCGGCCACGCCGCGCTCGATGGACGCGGCGATCCCCTTGGCGTTCGTGCCAGTGATCTCATATTGTGTCACCACAGAACTGAGTATGTATCAATACAATAGCTTGGTCAAGGGGGATCACCACATGCGCATACCGGGGGGACCGGACGGCCGCCGCATGCTCGCCGTCACCTTCGTCGACAGGACGGGCTCCGGCCTCTGGGGCGCCACGGCCGTTCTGTACTTCACCTACGTCGCCGGGCTCGGCACGGCGCAGATCGGCCTGCTGCTCGGCGTCTCCGGCGCCATCGGCATCGCCGGACCGCCCCTCGGCGGCCTTCTCGCCGACCGCCTCCCCCTGCGGACCCTGCTCGCCGCCGTCCAGGCCCTGCGTGCCCTCGCCTCGCTCGCCCTCCTCACCACCACGGACCTGCGGCTCCTGCTCGTCTTCACCGCGGCGGGCAGCCTCGGCGACCGCGCCTCCTCCGTCCTCACCAAGCTCTACGCGACCCGCATCGCCGGCCCCGACCGCAGCCACTACCAGGCCGTCAACCGCACCGTCTCCAACGTGGGCTGGGCCGTGGGCGGCCTCGCAGCGGCCGCAGCACTCGCCGCCGGCACCACCGCCGTCTACCGCTGGCTGCTCGCCGGCGACGCCCTGTCCTTCATCGCCGTCGCCCTGCTGACCCTGCGCTGCGGCGAACCGCCGTCCGCCTCGCGCGTGGTGACGGTGGGCGGCCCGGCGGCCGGTGCCGAAGCGAGCGGCGAGGCCGCGCGAGCCCGGGCCGCCCGCGTCACCAACCCCTGGCGCGACCGCCGCTACCTCGCCTACACCGCAAGCGAAGCCTTCCTCTGCCTCGACGACTCCGTCTTCAAGGTCGGCCTCGCGCTCTGGGCCGTCACGGCCACACCCGCCCCGCACGGCCTCGTCCCCCTCCTCCTCGTCCTCAACAACGTGCTCGTGGTCTGCTTCCAGGTCCCCTTCGCCCGCTTCGGCACCACCTCCGAGAAGGCGCGCACCACGCTGTACCCCCTGGCCGCGGCCTTCCTCGCCGGCGGAGCGGCCCTCGCCGCATCGGCCACCGGCACCCGCTGGGTCGCCGTCACCGCCCTGGTCCTGGCCGCCATCGCCTTCACCGTCGCCGAGATGCTCCACGCCACCGTCTCCTGGGAACTGTCCGTCGCCCTCGCACCGCCCAGCGCCCAGGGCGCCTACCTCGGCGTCCACGGCCTCGCCACGGCGGTCCAGCGCAGCATCGGCCCCGTGGCCGTGACCGGCACCATCGCGGCCGGCCCCCTCGGCTGGCTCGGCTTCGGCGCCGGACTCGCGCTCATCTGCCTCGCCCAGCGCAGGGTCACCCGCGACGACGGCCGGACCGCGTTGTCAGTGCCTCCCGTTACGGTGAGTGAGCATTGATCACACGCGCTGAGGGGGAGAGAAGATGGCGCACGCACATCACGGCGGAGGACGGCCGACGGGCGGGGAGCGGCCGGCCGGCCGGAAACGAACGGCGGGCAGGAAGCGAACGGCGGGTGGGAAGCGCCCGCACACCGAGCAGCAGGACAGCAGGAGGAGACCGCTCAGTGGGCCGCGCCGGCTGAGCGCACGACGCCTGCTGCGCCGCGAAGCCCCCAGCACCGTGGCCGTCCTGGCCGCGCCGGACGACTTCGCGGCCATGCAGGGCTACAAGAGCTTCACCTTCGACGACCACGCCACCTACCTGCAGCAGGTGGAGGGCCTGCTGCGCGCCCTGACCGCCCGCGGCACGCACACGAGCGTCGCCCTCTTCGACCCCGTCGGCTACGAGGCGTTCTGCACCGAATCCCGCCTCGACCCCGACACCCCTGCCAGCCGCACGCGCTACACGGCGGAGGTCGCAGCCGCCGGCACCAAGGTCGCCTACGAGGGAGAGCCCCTCACCCGCCTGCTGCCGCGGCTCGTCGCCGAGGCGGAACAACAGGCGACCTGGGAGTACGCCTCGGCCCTGCTCGCCCGGGGCGACTGCGACTCCTGCGGCGAGGACATCGGCCGCGCCGCCTTCGCCAGGGCCACCGCCCTGCTGCGGCGGATCATCAAGGCGGTCGGCCCCGGTACCCACCACCTCGTCTGCAGCATCCCCGCCGAAGGACAGACTCCGCTCGTCGCCGTGCTGCGCACGCAGAGCCGCGACGACGGCCTGCTCCACCTCGGCGAGGCGGCCGCACTCATCTTCTGCACGGTCCTCGCGGCAGGCATCGCCACGGAACGGCCGGGCGGAGTGGTCCTGCGCAGCATGCGGCCCGACGAGCGCGACACCGTCCGCGGCTGGACCCTCAAGGACGGCGGCAGGCTCCACCCGCTGACGGAGGCGGAGGTCTTCGCCGCCTACTGCACCGACGCCCGCACCGGCGAACCCGTACCGCCCGAGCCCGACGTCGACTACCGCGCGGGGCTGCCCTTGGAGGACTAGAGGAGGGCGCTGAGGGCCGGAAGGCCCGGCGGCCGGAGAAACGAAGAAGGGTGCCCCACCACCCGGCGGGACACCCTTCACCTCTCCATCACCTCACCGCGGCATCGCGCGACGGTGACGGCACCGGCTCACTCGCCGGACAGCACCGCCTGCGCGGCCAGACGGGCCTCCTCGGCGGAGTCCGTCGCACGGGCCGCGGCAGCAGCCCGCTCGCACTGGGCCAGCGTGTGCTTGGCCAGCGTCGCGCGGACGTACGGAATCGACGCCGCGCCCATGGACAGGCTCGTCACGCCCAGACCGGTCAGCACACAGGCCAGCAGCGGGTCCGACGCCGCCTCACCGCACACGCCGCAGCTCTTGCCCTCGGCCTTGGCGGCCTCGGCGGAAGCGGCGACCAGGTCGAGCAGCGCCGGCTGCCACGGGTCCTGCAGCCGGGACACCGCACCGACCTGACGGTCGGCGGCGAAGGTGTACTGCGCCAGGTCGTTGGTGCCCAGCGACAGGAACTCGACCTCCTGCAGGATCGAGCGGGCCCGCAGCGCGGCGGAGGGGATCTCCACCATCGCACCGAACTTCGCCTGCAGCCCGGCCTCGCGGCACGCGTCGGCGAACGCCTTCGCGTCCGTGCGGTCGGCCACCATCGGCGCCATGACCTCGAGGTAGACCGGCAGCCCCTCGGCGGCCTTGGCCAGCGCCGTCAGCTGCGTGCGCAGCACCTCCGGGTGGTCGAGCAGGGTGCGCAGACCCCGCACGCCCAGCGCCGGGTTGGGCTCGTCGGCCGGCGTCAGGAAGTCCAGCGGCTTGTCCGCGCCCGCGTCCAGCACCCGCACGACCACACGGCCCTCGGGGAACGCCTCCAGCACCTTGCGGTACGCCTCGACCTGCTTGGCCTCGGACGGCGCCTTCTTGCTGTCGTCCAGGAACAGGAACTCGGTGCGGAACAGGCCGACGCCCTCGGCGCCCGCCTCGACGGCCGCCGGCACGTCCGCCGGACCACCGACGTTCGCCAGCAGCGGCACCTTGTGCCCGTCCGACGTCGCACCCGGACCGGACGACGCCGACAGCGCCGCCTTGCGCTCCTCGGCCGTCTTGATCAGCTCGGCGCGCTTCTCCGGGCTCGGGTCGACGAAGATGTCGCCCGTGCTGCCGTCCACGGCCACCACCGTGCCCTCGGCAAGCTCACCCGCACCCGGCAGCGCCACGACGGCCGGCACGCCGAGCGCACGCGCCAGGATGGCGCTGTGGCTGGTCGGCCCGCCCTCCTCGGTCACGAAGCCCAGCACCAGGGTCGGGTCCAGCAGGGCGGTGTCGGCGGGAGCGAGGTCCCGGGCGATGAGCACGTAAGGCTCGTCGCTGTCCGGCACGCCCGGCATCGGCACGCCCAGCAGGCGCGCGACGATGCGGTTGCGCACGTCGTCCAGGTCGGCCACCCGGCCGGCCAGGTACTCGCCGGCGTTGGCGAGCAGCGCGCGATAGGCGGCGAAAGCGTCGTACACCGCGCGCTCCGCGGTGCTGCCGACGGTGATGCGCCGTTCGACGTCGGCCATCAGCTCGGGGTCCTGGGCCATCATGGCCTGGGCCTCCAGCACGTGCTGGGCCTCGCCGCCGGCCAGGTTGCCGCGCGCGATGAGGTCGGCGGCCACAGCTTCCACGGCCTGGCGCGCACGGCCCTGCTCACGCGGCGCCTCGTCCGTCGGAATCTGCTTGGCCGGCGGCTCCAGAACCGCCGTGCCCATGTGCCGGACCTCGCCGATCGCCACACCGTGGCTCACGCCGACGCCTCGCAGCGTTGTCTCCATTTCACCCGTCTCCGGTTGATGCGGCGGCTCGGGCCGCCGCGGTGGATGTCGTACGTGCCGCTCCCCTTCTTAGGGAGCGGTATCGGCTACTGCCAGCTGAAGAGCTGGTCGCCGGCCTTGACGTCGCCGTCCTCACGGACCTCGCCGAGCGAGTCGGCGGTGGCCTCGAGCGCGACGATCGGGCAGACCGGCGACTTGCCGGCGGCCTCGACGGCGACCGGGTTCCAGCGCACGACGTCCTGGCCGCGCGTCACGGTGTCACCCTTGTTGACGAGCAGCTCGAAGCCCTCGCCGTTGAGCTGGACGGTGTCGATGCCGAGGTGCGTCAGCACACCGTGGCCCTCGGCGTCGACGACGACGAACGCGTGCGGGTGCAGCGAGACGATGACGCCGTCGACGGGGGAGACCGCGGCGTGGGGCTCACGAACGGGGTCGACGGCGGTACCGGGTCCCACCATCGCGCCGGAGAAGACCGGATCGGGCACTGCCGCGAGTCCGATGGCGCGTCCGGCGATCGGGGACGACACGGTGGTCATGGGAAGCCTCCCAGGTGGAGATTCGTCACGCGCCGTCACTACCTGTCCTGGACGGCGCACTGGTCGGAAGCCTAAGTCATAGGAACTGAGGGTTCCGCACGAGTGATCGGGCCCTTGGCGTGTGCGGTGCGTAATCGATTTGCCTCGCGTCATGAGGGCATGTACTGTCGGGTCCCTGCCCAAGACCGAGGCCCGCAGTCAACTGCCGGCAAGGCGAGGGTGGCACCTACCAGAAGTGATCCTTTCCAGGGCTACTGCTGTGTCCGTATGTCTTTGTGACTGCGGAAAACAGAGTGGCGGGGGAGCGGAAAAACTCCTGATAGAGTGGAAGCACAACGAAGGGAAGCGCCCGGAGGAAAGCCCGAGAGGGTGAGTACAAAGGAAGCGTCCGTTCCTTGAGAACTCAACA
>NZ_JBPQTS010000216.1:0-9377 GCF_051386455.1 Streptomyces sp. URMC 124 | reverse complement strand
GCGCAGGCGCCCCCGGCGTCACGCCCCCGAGGGCGCCTGCGCCGATCCGTAGCCGGTGTCCGGGCCCGCCAGGGCGCCCTCCGGCATCCGCGGCGGCACGTACCTGCGCAGCGGCTCCTCGCCCGCGTCCGGCCGGACCGCCCCGAGCAGCGGGTTGGCGGCGATCGGGGAGACCTTCACGGAGCCGCCGGGCCGCGGCGACTGCATCACCAGTCCGTTGCCGATGTACAGCGCGACGTGCGTCGCCCCTTCGAAGTAGACGACCAGGTCGCCCGGGCGCAGCTCGTCCAGCGAGACCCTCGGCAGGGTCCTCCACTGCTCCTGGCTGGTGCGCGGGATGGTGTCGCCCGCATGCGCCCAGGCCTGGGAGGTGAGCCCGGAGCAGTCGAAGGCGTCCGGCCCGGCCGCCCCCCACACGTACGGCTTGCCGAACTGCCGGTAGGCGTAGGCGATGGCCCTGCCGCCCGCGGCGGAGGGCCTGGTCGAGCCGCTGAGCCGGCCGGAGGAGAGCAGCTTGCGCTGGGCCTCGCCGACGTTCTTCTGCTCCAGGCGCTGGATGTCGGCGAGCTGCCGGCCGGTCAGGGAGGCGAGCATCTTCTCGACCTCGCCGAGGCGCTTCCTGACGGCGTCGCGCTGCCGCTTCTGCCGGGCCGCGAGCACCTGCTGCTCGTCGAGGGCCGCACGGGCCCGGGCGGCCAGGCCCGACGCGTACTTCTCGCCCTTGGCGAGGCGGTCGACCGTGGCCGCCCGCTGCCCGGCGGCGCGCTGGATCCGGTGACCGCTGTCGAGCGCCTGCTGCGGGTCGGAGCTGAGGAAGACGGAGACGTAACGGGCGAGGGTGCCGCTCGTGCCCTGGTACTGCTCCCGGGCGATCCGGCCGGCGGCCTCCCGGCTGCCGGTGAGGGCCACGCGCGCGGTGGCGAGCTCGTCGTTGAGCTCGTCGACCCGCTTCTGCTGGACCTTGAGCTTCTCCTCGGTCGCGTTGTAGGCCTCGGTGGCCTCCTCGGCCTTCCGGTAGAGCGACTGGAGCCGGGAGAGGAGGCTGCCGACGGACTGGCGGGAGGGGCGGGAGCGTTCGGGCGGGTCGGCGGGCGCGGCCGCGGACAGCGGCGCGGGCAGTGCGAGCGATGCGGCGCCGGCCATCAGGGCCGCCGTGCGGACAGAACGCGCGAAACGTCCTGACACGAGCTCACCTCCGGGGTGGGGCGTGATCGTTTACCCAGGGAGGATCGTTCCACGTGCGGTCCTATTTATGGGGGTGATGTGGGCGAATCCGCCTAACCCGCTCACCCCATGGTTGCGGGGCGTCACCCGGCCGGCGGCCTCGTGCCCGCCCGCGTGCCCCGGATGCCGCCCGCGGGCGCCCTTGCGGACGGCTCAGCCGTCCGCTCCGGGGCGCGTCCGCCGCGTCCGCTTCGTCCACGGCCACTTCGGGCCGCCGTCCCGGCGCCCCTCGGGGTCGTGGACGTACTTCCAGCCCTTGTGCAGCCCCAGCCGCCGCGTCGTGCCCGCCTGGACCCGGCGGTAGACGAGGACCGTCGGGGCCCCGCCGTGCTCGTCCGGCACGGGGACCTCGTAGACCTTGGGCGGGTGCCCGGTGTGTCCCAGCAGTACCGGCAGTACGCGCCCGTCCAGGGGGCCGCCCACGAAGGGCGTATCTTCGCTTCTCACGGATCCAGTGTCCGTCAGACCCGCGCGTGGGCCCGCGGGCGTACCGCATCAGAGCAGGTGCGCCGCATCCGACACCACCGGAATGACCTGGCGGGCCAGCCGCCCCACGGGCCCTTCCGCCCGCTCCAGGGCCAGCGCGGCGCGGGTGACCTCGGCCGTCTGCGGGTCGCTCGCCGACGTGGCCGTCAGGAGCGCCACGAAGTGGTCGACGAGCCAGTCCCGCAGCTCCTCCACCGGAGGCTGCTTGCCCTCGTCCAGCCAGATCAGCGAGGCCGCCTCCACGGCCGTGATCCACGTGCGGACCATCATGCGCAGCCGGGGGCCCGGCTCCGGCACCCGCAGGTGCTTGAGGATCTGCGCGGCGGCGGCCCTGCGTACGCCGTCCACGATCGCGCCCGTGCGGGAGGTCTCGGCGACGCTGCCGCCCTGCAGCAGCGCCCCGAAGCCCGCGTCGTGCTCGTCCACGAACGCCAGGTAGCGGTCGAGGACGGCGGCCAGACGGCCGGTGAGGGGGCCGCTCTCGGGCTCGGCGAAGCACAGCTCCAGGTCGTCGGCGGCGCTGCGCAGCGCCGTCTCGTACAGCTGGGGCTTGCCTCCGGGGAAGTAGCGGTACACGAGCGGCCTCGACACCTTCGCGGCCGCCGCCACGTCGTCCAGGGAGACGTCCTCCGGGGCGCGGTGGGCGAAGAGCACGAGGGCGGCGGCGATCAGCTGGGTGCGGCGCTCTTCGACGCTGAGTCTGCGGTAGGCGGGGCGGGCGGACGGAGTCGGTGCTGCCGGGGCGGTTCCGCTGCCGTTCATGCAGGGCAGCGTAACGGTGCGGCCCCGGACGCTCCGCCCCCGCCGTGCGGGCACGAGCGGTCTCCGGCGTGGATCAGAGCGCCACCGGTCTTAAGCTGCCGTCGCGCTAGGCCAGGAGTCCGGAGGCGCGCCAGAGCCGGCGGCCGACGCCCCGCATCACGCCGATGTCGTCCAGGAAGTCGGTCAGCCGCCTGGCGCCCGCCTGCATCACCTCGCGCCGGTGCCCGCTGGCGCGCACCTGGGCGACGGCCTCGCGCCGGTCCAGCCCCACGTTCGTGTAGACGGCCGGGTTGACGAAGGCGACGGAGAAGACGCGCGCGGCCTCTCCGCAGCTGAGCCGGGTCAGGCCGGCTTCCCAGCGCGGGCAGCTCACCATCTGGCGGCGCAGCTCCTCGCGGGCGTACCGCACGTGGCGCGCCTCCTCCACGACGTGGATGCGCGTCACGCCGCGCACGAGCGTCTGCACGCGCTCGTCGGGGAAGGTGAGGCGCTGCATGTGGTCGAGGATCTCCTCGCCCAGCAGCGTGCAGGCGAAGGAACCGGGCGTCGTGGACACGGTTTTGAGAATGCGGGCGAGGTTGTGGTGCAGGGGCGTCACGGGGTACGCGGGGGCGCCGCCGCGCTCGATCAGCCGGGCGAACATCTTCGAGTGCCGGCACTCGTCGGCGATCTCGGTGAGCGCGTAGCGGACGTGGGAGCTGGTCAGCGGCTTGTCGTAGACGTGCCGGACCAGCAGCTGCATCAGGATGAGCTCGAACCATATGCCGAGGGAGGCGAGCGAGGCGGCCTCGTGCCGCGAGAGTTCGAGGCGCTGCTCCTCGGACATCGTGCGCCACAGCGGGGTGTCGTAGAGGGAGAGCAGCTCGGGCGGCCAGAACCACTTGCCGTCCTCGAGGGGCGCGTCCCAGTCGAGTTCGGTGTCCGGGTCGAAGGAGTGTCTGGCGGAGGACTCCAGCAGCCGCCGCGCGACCTGCTCGCGGTCCTTCAGCGGCCCGAGGGCGTCCCGGAGGGGGCTGACTACAGGGTTACTTGGGGTCACACCCTTATGAGACTGCTTGTCAGCAAGGCCGTCAATCCTTTCGGGTGAGTTGATGAAGGGTCGTTGACCCGGCGGTAACCGGCGTGTGAGCCTGCCAACGAGAACGGGGGAGAGGACGGAAGGGGACGGGAGACGTCGATGACGACGCGGAACCTCTACGCACACGACCCGGGCGGCCCGGGCTGGACGGTGCCCGCGACCGGCGCGGCCCGTTTCAGCTGGGAATACGACGACGGCCGCGACCGCCTCCTTGCCCTTTACCAAAAGGGCAAGGACAAACAGTGGGACGCCGAGAAGCGCATCGACTGGTCCCTCCCCGTGGATCCGTACGATCCGCTCGGCCTGCCCGACGACAACCTGCCCGTCTACGACACCCCCTACTGGGGAAAGATGAGCGGGAAGGACAAGGACGAACTGCGGCGCAATTTCGCCGCCTGGCAGTTCAGCCAGTTCCTGCACGGCGAGCAGGGCGCCATGGTCTGCGCGGCGCGCATCGTGGAATCCGTGCCGGACCTCGACGCCAAGTTCTACTCCGCCACCCAGACCATGGACGAGGCCCGCCACGCCGAGCTCTACGGCCGCTTCCTCCAGGAGAAGATCGGCCTGGTTTACCCCATCGACGACAACCTGCAGTCCCTGCTGGGCGACACCCTGCGCGACTCCCGCTGGGACATGCCCTACCTCGGCATGCAGGTGCTCATCGAGGGCCTGGCCCTCGCCGCCTTCGGCCTGCTGCGCGACACCACCGACAAACCGCTGCCCAAACAGATCCTCGCCTACGTCATGCAGGACGAGGCCCGGCACGTCGCCTTCGGCCGCATGGCCCTGCGGGACTATTACCGTGAGCTGTCGGATGCCGAGCTGCGCGAGCGCGAGGAATTCGTCATCGAGGGCTGCTATCTGATGCGGGACCGGCTGCGGGGCGACATCGTCCTCACGGACTTCGGCATTCCGCAGGCCGAGGCCGCAGAACTCGGCGAGCGGTCGGAATACCTGCGCGTCTTCCGCAAGTTGCTGTTCTCCCGCATCGTCCCGTGCGTCAAGGACATCGGCCTGTGGGGCGAGCGGCTGCAGCGCGCGTACGTCGACATGGGCGTGCTGGAGCTGGGCGACGCGAGCCTGGACCTGCTCATGGCGCAGGACGAGGAGATCGCCGAGCAGCTGGACGCGCGGCGGTTCGCGCAGGAGGAAGCGGAGCGGCGGGCCGAGGTCGCGGACGCGATCACCCGGGGTGAGGGGGAGGAGCCCGGGACGTGTGAAACGTAAGTTAACCAGGGGTACTTGAGCGCCTTGAGCGACTTGTCCCCTCCTGGAACCTTCTTTTCGGTATGGACGTCTTCGGGTGCACCTACGGGTAGGCCTTGCGGCAGGCCCGTAGGCGGGTGGGGCACCGGGAGCACACACCGAGGGAGGGGACGCTCATGGCACGACCGACCGCTCGGAGGGGCAGGGATCTCCTGATCGCGACGGCGTCGGCACTGACGTTCTTCGCCACGATATCCGGTTGCGTGGCCATGGCCACGGAGGACGCGGGGACGGGGACGCCGGGCGCGGGCAGCAGCGGCGACGACGGGGGCAAGGGACGGCCGGGAGCCTCGTCCCCGGGGCCCGGCGGCGCCGGGAGCACGCCGCCGCCGGCCCGGGTCTCGGCCGAGATCTCGCACGAGAGCGAGACCCCAGGAAAAACGGTCAACCTGACGATCGACGACGGACCCGAACCGGGCTGGACGGTGAAGGTCCTCGACCTGCTCAAGAAGTACGACGCCAAGGCCACGTTCTGCATCATCGGGTCACGGGCCCGGGAGTACCCCGACCTCGTCAAGAAGGTCGTCGCGGCCGGCCACCGGCTCTGCGACCACTCCACCGACCACAACACCGCCATGGACAAGCGCCCCGAGTCCTATCAGGAGCGCCAGGTCCTCGACGCCCGCACCATGATCGAGGAGGCGGCCGGCCCCGGCGCCCGGGTGTACTACTACCGGGCGCCCGGCGGGGCGTTCACCCCGTACAGCCGCGAGGTCGCCGCCTCGCACGGGATGCGCCCGCTGGGCTGGAGCGTCGACACCCACGACTGGCGCAACCCCGGCGTCGACCACATCGTCGACGCGGTCAAGAAGGGCATGAAGGACGGCCCCGTGGTCCTCTTCCACGACGGCGGCGGCAACCGCGGCCAGACGGTCGCCGCACTGGAGCGGCTGCTGCCGTGGTTCAAGGAGGAGGGGTACGCGTTCGCCTACCCCAAGGCGTGAGGCCGGCACCGCCGGGGACGCAGCCCCTGAGGCGGCTACCGGCAAAAGACACCGGGTCGGTCGCCTCCGAGGCGGCTACCAGCGGAAGACGTCGGTCTCCTGAGGAGCGGCGACCGGCTCGGGAAGGGAGGCGGCGTTGCGCGGGTGGTGCGGATTGAGGAACCACCTGCGGGCCGAGGCGAGCCACCAGACACCGGCGAAGCCCAGGACGGCGGCGACCGCGAGGGGCGCGTAGTTGAACGTGTCGACGGTGACGGGGCTCGCCTGCGGCAGCATGAACAGCACGGTGATCACGGCGACCCAGCCGATGGCCACCACCCCGACCGGCTTCGACCAGCGGCCCAGGTGCCACGGCCCGCGCTCGAAGGCGTCGCCCTTGCGCAGCCGCAGCAGGGTCGGCGCGGCGTAGGCGAGGTACAGGCCGATGGTGGCGATCGACGTCACGGCCGCGTACGCCGTCGAGTTGATCAGATACGGCAGGCCCAGGGCGAACGCTCCGGCGGCGGCGAGCCAGACGGCGTTGGTGGGCGTGCGCGTCTGCGGGTTGATCCGGTGCCAGACGCGGGAGAACGGCAGGGCGCCGTCGCGCGAGAACGCATAGATCATCCGCGAGTTGGCGGTCACCGAGGCCATGCCGCAGAACAGCTGCGCGACGATCACGACGAGCAGCAGCAGCTTGCCGGCCGCCGCGCCGAGCGCGTCCATGAAGATCTGCGCGGGCGGCACCCCGGTCGCGGTGCCCGCCGCGCCGTCCCAGTCCTGGATCGCGTACGTCAGCCCCGCCAGCAGCACGAACCCGGCGATCCACGACGCCCAGATCGACCGGACGATGCCGCGCGGCCCGGCCACCGCCGCGTCGTTCGTCTCCTCGGTCATGTGGGCGGAGGCGTCGTAGCCGGTGAAGGTGTACTGCGCGACGAGCAGCGAGATCAGCCCCACGTAGAGGCCCGAGCTCCAGCCGGTGTCGTTGACGAAGTGCGTGAAGACGAACGACGCGGGCCGGTGATGATCGGGCACGAGGACGAGCGCGCCCACGATCAGCAGCACGCCCAGCAGGTGCCACCACACGCTCACCGAATTGAGGAAGGCCACCAGGCGGACGCCGAAGGTGTTCAGCACCGCGTGCAGCAGGAGCACCGCGCCGAACAGCAGGATCGTATGGCCCGGCGTCGCCGCGAACCCGAACTGCAGATCGAGGTAGGCGTTCAGGAACGACGCCGCCCCGAAGTCGATCCCGGCCGTCGCCGCGACCTGCCCGAGCACGTTGAACCAGCCCGTGAACCACGCCCACGCCGCCCGCGACTTCTCCGGAGCCATCCGGTGCGCCCAGAAGTACAGCCCCGCCGAGGTGGGGTACGAGGAGCACACCTCGGCCATCGCCAGCCCCACGACCAGCGACATCGCCCCGACGCCGACCCAGCCCCAGGTGAGCATGGCGGGCCCGCCGGTGTGCATGCCGAAGCCGTAGAGCGTCATGCAGCCGGAGAGGACGGAGATGATCGTGAACGAGACGGCGAAATTGGCGAACCCCGACATGTGACGGGCGAGGACCTGGCTGTAGCCGAGCTGGCGGAGGCGCTCCTCGTCGGAAACGCCCGGGCCGCCGGGGACGCCGGAGAGTCCTGGGACATCGAGTGGCACGCGATTCTCTTTCTCGTGGGGAACGGTCAAGGAATGTGCGTGTGCTGTCGGCTCGGTGGGGGTGGAGGTCAATACCGGCGGGGGGACTGCCGTCCGCCCCGGACGGCCCGAAGGGCCCACTCCCGGTGCCGGAGGAAAAGCTTGGAGGCGTCCCCGCAGTAGGACCAGGGGATCTCGGAGGCATAAGGCCCGACGGCGCGGAACACCTCGTGGGCCTCGGTGTGCCGCCCCGCGAAGGACAGGGCGTGGACGAGGTAGTTGGCATCGTCCATGAACTGGGCGTGCGGCTGCGGGGAACGGTGCCGCCACCAGCCGTCCAGGACGGGATCGATGTGCGGGCAGTCGATCCAGGGATGGACGCTCAGCCCGTAACTGCCGGCGTCGGTCTCCATCCGGTGCCGGTGGGACTCGGCCAGCGCCACCAGCGGCAGCACCGCCAGCGGCAGCCCCCGGGGAGCGGTGTCGGCCCGCTCCTGGGCCCAGTGGAACATCTCGGCTCCCGAGCCGTGGTTCCGGGCGAAGAGGTAGGTGAGCATCTCGTGGTGGGCCTCGCGGTTGTACGGATCGCGCCGCACGACCTCCGCCCACACCTGCTCCAGCACGCCACGGCCGGGCGCGTGCACCCGCAGGAGCGCGAGCATCACCACCCACGGCGAGGGGTCGGCCGGCACCGCCTCGGCCGCCGCCAGACACGTGGCCCAGGCCCGCTCCATCTCGGCCCGCCCCGCCCCGGCCCCGCTGATCATCGACCGCACGGCCTGCACGTGCGCGAGCAACGCGAGCGCGTCCCCCGACCGCGGCTCGGCCCCCGCCCACGTATCGGCGAACCGCAACCTCGCCCCGGCCCGCGCCAGCACCTGCAACCGGAAGATCCGCCGGTCCCAGTCCGCCCCGGTGGCCGCCAGCAGATCCCGCGGCCCCTCCCACCGCCCCATGGCGGCGTCCTCCAGCACGGCCCGTAACGGCAGATCGTCCCGGGCCTGATGCAGATCCAGCCCGTCCCCGGCACCCCGGCGAAACCTCATCGCCCCGCTTCCCTGAAGCTGCGTCAAGCAGACGTGTCAAAGGAAAACTTGGAACACCAGACCCCCGGCTCCCCCGGGACCCCAGGGGGCGCACACTACCCCGGCACGCCCCCGAATGAGACCGTAACGACCGAGGCCCTCAACCCGAGGCAGCGGGGAGAGCGTGTCGTTCTCGGCCCCGTGCCGTCGGTCGCCAGTTGCAGGTTGGACCTGCCGCGTTGTGTGGAGTTTCATCGATGGATGAAGGCACCATGCGTCCCGTCCGATTCGCGCTCTTCGGATACCGGCTCGGGCTGTCGACCCTTGAGGTATGGGGGTTCTTGACGAAGGGCCGCACCGGCTGGGCGGCGGGCAGTCACCGTGCCTGTACTGCGGCTTGCTTGCGGACCGTCTGGCGACGCTCGAGCAGGACTGGGTTCTCCTCGAGCCGGGCATGACGCCGTTGGCGCACGCAGTGCCGCCGGAGCATCGGTGGATAGTGATGTCCGACGGGAGGGTGACGGTCTACGGCGTATGCCCGCCGGACCCCTCTCAGCGGTGTCGTATAGAGCACCGGCTCGCGTGCTCGGCGCAACCCTTGCCTGATCTCTGGCCGTGGCTGACAAGCCTGCGGGCCGAGAACGGGCGACGGGCCGAGAGGCAGAAGGACCGGCAGCCGCCGGAGCCCCCGAGACAGTGGCCGGATGCCGGGTGAAGGCTCCTCCGTCTGCAGAGACGCGAAGACCCCGGCCTCAGCGTCTTCCGCTGGTGACGGGGTCTTTGGGCACCTCATAAAGGGTGCCCCCGGCAGGATTCGAACCTGCGCACACGGCTCCGGAGGCCGTTGCTCTATCCCCTGAGCTACGGGGGCGTGTCGGCCGCTTCGTGCGGTGACGGGTAGAACATTACCAGCTTCCGGAGGGTGATCCGCAACGTCGTTCGGCGAGGGGACGGGGCGGGGTAGCGCATGGG
>NZ_JBPQTS010000215.1:0-9389 GCF_051386455.1 Streptomyces sp. URMC 124 | reverse complement strand
GGGCGGTGCGGTGGCGGGGGCGGGGGCCGTGGCCGGCTGGACGGACATGGGAGCTCCTTTGGCTCAAGGTTGATAATTTCAACGTTGAGATAAAAGCACCCCTGATCGTTCAACGTCAACTCTCTCAATGTTGAGATATCATCGCGGGGCAACGTCGGACGGCCGAAGGAGAGCGATGAGCGGCGACGCAGCAGGCGGGAACAGCGAGCGGGACGCGGTCGACGAGATCGTCGGACAGTGGTGCATGGAGCGTCCGGACCTGGCGGACGACCTGTGGCCGGTGCAGGTCTTCGGCCGGCTCCAGCGGCTGGGCGCGGCACTGGACAAGCGGTTCCGTGCGTTCGCGGCCGAGCACGGCCTGGAGCTGGGCGAGTTCGACGTCCTCTCCACGCTGCACCGCTCGGGCCCGCCCTACGAGCTGACGGCCGGCGCGTTCCGCAAGGCCGCCATGGTGACGTCGGGCGCCATCACCAACCGCATCGACCGCATGGAGGCCAAGGGCCTGGTCGAGCGGGTGCGGGACACCGCGGACCGGCGCTCGGTGAGGATCCGGCTCACCGAGCGGGGCCGCGAACTCTCCCACGCGTTCATGGCCGACCACCTCGCCCACGAGGCCCGCATGCTGGAGCCGTTCGACCGCGCGGAGTGCGAGCAACTCGCCGGCCTGATGCGCCGGCTCCTGGTGTCGTTCGGGGACACCACGATCAAGTAGCGCCGCCGCCGCCGTTCTTGAGCTCGACCACGACGGTCCCATGCCGGTCCCGGCGGTCGCCCCCTGCCCGCCGTGCCGGCTCCGGCTCCGGATCCGACGGTTCGGTGGGGAGCGCTGCCGCGCGGCGAGGGAGGAGTAGTGGCGTTGCCAGCAGGAGTGCGCCGGCCAGGCCGATGGCCGTGCGTGGGCCGAGCAGGGCGCCCAGCACCCCCCAGGCAGCGGTCAGGAGCGCGGTCGAGGCCTTGGTGGTGACCGCCCAGGCGGACAGCGTGCGGGTGACCCGGTCGGTCGCGGTGCGCTCGAGGCGGTGGGCGGCGTAGACGGGGTTGAAGACGCCGCAGCAGCAGATGAGCCCGAGCTCGACGCCGATCACCAGCAGCAGTCCCCCGGTGCCCGGCTCCAGAAAGGCCAGGCCGACGGGCCAGAGCGCGCGCAGCGTCCCGGCCGCCCTCAGGACCTGGTGCTGCCCGAACCGGGTGACGAGCGGCCGGGCCAGCTGCGAGCCGAGCAGGCCGCCGATCGAGGGCGCGGCGAAGGCGAGGCCGTACTGCCACGGCGCGAACCCGAGCCGGCCGAGCATCAGGACGGCCAGGAGCGGCTGGGTGGCCATCACCAGGCCGTTGAACAAGGCGGTGTTGAAGAACAGCCGGCGCAGCACCGCGTCGGCGAGGATGTACCGCCAGCCGTCGAGCAGGTCCCCGGCCCGCATCCGCGCGCTCTCCCGGCGCTCGGGCTGCGGCTCGTGCCCGCCCGCCGCGCGGATGCCCAGGGCCGAGAGGAGGTAGCTGACCGCGTCGGCCGACACGGTTGCCACCGGGCCGAGGAGTCCGGTCAGCGTGCCGCCCAGCGGGGGTCCGATGATCGTGGTCGTCCAGGTCGTGGACTCGAATCGGGCGTTGGCAAGGAGCAGGTCCTCGGGCGGCAGCAGCGTCTTGAGGTACGCGCCGGAGGCGGCGCGGAAGGTGATGTCGGCCGCCGCGACGACGGCCGAGACCAGCAGGAGCTGGAGGAAGGTGAGCACACCGAGCGCGTACGCGGCGGGGATGGTCAGCAGCGCCGCGCACCGCACCAGGTCCGTCGCGATCAGCACCGGCCGCTTGCGGCGGAACTCCACCCACGGGCCGAGGGGTACCGCGACGAGCGCGCCCGCCAGAGCCCCTACGGAGGAGAGTGCGGCGACCTCGGCCGGTCCGGCGTGCAGCACGTGCACGGCGATCAGCGGGAACGCGCCGAAGGCGAGCCAGGTGCCGAGAGCGCTGGTGGCGTACGCGCCCCAGAGCCACTCGAACCGCCGCCCCGGCCGGCGGCCACCCCTCATGCCCACGCCGCCACCCCTAGCCTCCGACTGCACAACCGATCCGCGATCAGAAGCATCAAAGCGAGCCTCCCACCAGGAAGCAAACAACCACAGGGCCATCCAGTCACAACCAATGGTTGTGCCCGTAGGGTGTTCGGCATGGACCTCGACGCCGTCCGGACCTTCGTCGCCGCCGCCGATGCGGGGCGCTTCCAGGAAGCCGCCGCCGAGCTGGCGGTCACCCAGCAGGCGGTCTCCAAGCGCATCGCCGTGCTCGAGCGCAACCTCGGCGTGCGGCTGTTCACCCGTACCCCGCGCGGCGCCGAGCTCACCATCGACGGGCAGGCGTTCCTGCCCCACGCACGGGAGCTGCTGCGCGCCGCCGAACGCGCGGTCGCGTCCGTGCGCACCGGCCACCGCCCGCTGCGCGTCGACGTGATCAACTCGCGCGGCGCGGCCTCGGGCCTGATGCGCGGCTTCCACCGTGCGCACCCCGGGATCGACCTCGACGTGCTGATGCTGTTCGACGTCGAAACGGCCGTCGCCGCCCTCCGCTCCGGCGCGATCGACGCGTCCTTCCGCGCCGTCGCCGCGCCCGGCCGGCCCCTTCCCGAGGACATCGAGTCCGTCCGGGTGCTCGACGAGCAGCTCCAGCTCCTCACCGGCCCCGCCCACGCACTGGCGGGCGCACGGTCGGTGCCGCTCGCTCAGCTGGCCGGGCACCGGATCTGGATGCCCGGCATCGTCCCCGGTACCGAGTGGGCCGCCTACTACGACGACCTCGTCGCCGAGTTCGGCCTCACCATCGAGGCGACCGGCCCGAACTTCGGCTCCGACGCCCTCCTCGACACCGTCGCCGACACCCCGGCACTGGCCACCTTCATGGGCGATCGGACCCGCCTCGTCTGGCCCGCCGGCCACGGCCTGCGCCTCATCCCGGTGACCGACCCGACACCGGTCTACCCGCACTCCCTCCTCTGGCACCGCGACAACCCCCACCCCGCGCTCGCCACCCTCCGCGCCCACCTCGCCGCCACGGCAGCCGGCCACGACGCCGCCGGGACCTGGGTGCCGGGCTGGGTGGTTCCGTGCCGTGGGGACACGGTCACTGCGCACCGGAAGACCCGGTGACGGCCCTCCCGCGCGGCGGCGGCCGGCACACCACACCCCGGGCGACCTGGCCGTGACGCGGCCGCCATGCGGGAGGCGCCGGAGAGGCGCAAGCTGGTGGGAGCGCCGAAGCGCACCGCCCGGCGACCGTCGTGCGGCGGCCGATGGTCCAGCCGAGGGCGCCCCCTTGAGTGAGGTGATCCTGGTGCCCGACCGCTCACACGCGCCCTCGGCCGGGCCCGTCGAGCCCGGCGCCGGACTCGAAGCCGGACCCGAAGCCGCAGCCGGAGCCGGACCCGGAGGAGCCGGAGTCGGAGTCGGTGGCGGGCTTGAAACCGGAGTCGACGACACCCGGCTGGCAGAGCTGCTCTCGGCGGCGCACACGGCCATGCCGGTGGAGCTTTCCGCACTGGTGAACCGCTGCGCCACCGCGCTGGGCATGGACACGGCGCAGATCTACCTCGTCGACCTGCAGCAACGGCTCCTCGTCCCGCTCGACGAGGCCTGCCCGCCGCTTCCCGTGGACGGATCGTCGGCCGGCTGGGCGTACCGCACGGTGTCGCTACGGGTGGCCGACGAGGACAACGGCGTGATCGTGTGGGTGCCGCTCGTCGACGGCGCCGAACGGCTGGGAGTGCTGGCCGTACGGTCCACGACGCTCGACGGTCCACGACTGCGCCGCAGCCGCATCCTGGCCGACCTGCTCGCCATGGCGATCACCTCCAAGCGGGCCTACAGCGACTGGCTGGTCGCCCGGACGCGCAGGGCGCCCATGCAACTGCACGCCGAAATGATGCGAGCCTTCCTGCCACCGCGCACCATCGGCAACAGCGAGTGCGTATCGACCGCGGTGCTGGAACCTGCCTACGAACTCGGCGGCGACGCGTTCGACCACTCGGTGGTCAAGAACATGCTGCACACCGCGATTTTCGACTCCATGGGTCACAACCTCGCTTCGGGGCTGACCACCTCGGTCGCCCTGGCAGGCGCACGCAACGCCCGCCGCAGCGGTGCCGACCTGCCCGACCTGGTCGGCACCGTCGACCAGGCACTCGCCCAGTGGCTTCCGGACCAGTTCTGCACCGGCGTTCTGTGCGAACTCGACGTGGCGCAGGGGGCCCTGCGGTGGATCAACTGCGGCCATCCGCCACCGCTGCTGATCCGTGACGAGCGGGTCATCGACCAAGCCATGGCCACCGAGTCGCAGCCCCCGATGGGACTCCCCTTCCAGCTCGCACCGAGCAACCGGGACGTACACGAAACGGCACTCGAACCCGGCGACCGGGTCCTGCTCTACACCGACGGTGTCACGGAAGCACGCAGCGAAGGGGGGATGGAATTCGGACTCGACCGGTTCACCGACTTCATCATCCGCTCCACCGCCTCCGGCCAGCGTCCGGCCGAAGTGCTGCGACTGCTCATCCACGCGATCCTCGACCACCAGCGCAACGATCTGCGGGACGATGCGACCATCCTCCTCTTCGAGTGGCGGCCGCAACGGCGCTGAGCCCACAGAGCCGAGCCTCTCCCCGAACCCCGCCCTGCGAGCCGACCGGCCGCCTGCGTTGAAGACAACTCCCCGGCAGCAGTTAGTCTTTGATCTTTCTTGAGAAGGGGCGCTGATGGGCACCAGGTTTATCGAGGTAGACGAATCACGAAAGGGCGAGCCAGGCGTGCGGAAGGGAGGCAGGACGCTGACGGTGGGAGACCAGTCGATCACCCAGGAGACATGGGTGAAGGTCGAAGCCTACGACGACCTCGATTCGACCGTGACCGAGGACGTGCACCTGCACACGTTCGCGGTGCCGGGCATGGAAGTGCGGGCCGGGGCCGCGAAGGACGACGAGGACGCAAGCAGCGAATTCGAAACCAGGCTGGTCCCCTCGGTCCAGTATTACCAGATCGAGCTCGGGCCCGACTCGCTGAACAAACTGCATGAGGCACTGGAACCGTTCATAGCAGCGGCGAAGGAATGCGAGCCGCCGAAGGGTCGCAAGACGCGCGCCAAGTGACCCGGTCGTGGCGTGAACTCCGCCGGCCCCCTCACGCCACTTGACCTCGCCTTCTCCCCCCACGTCGGCCGTCTGTTGAACGCTGTGTTCCAGGATCGCAGCGTTCAAGCGGCACCCCAGGTGCCGTCGGACGACGTATCAGGAGATCCGAAGTGACCGGAATCTTCGGGTCGTCGGCAGCGCCGCCGCGGCATCGGACACCGCCCGCGCCCGGTCGCCCGGTCGCCGAGCGGGTCGCCGTCTTCGGGGATCCGCACTGCTCGCAGCGGCCGGCGTCCTGGCCGTCACGGGCATCGCGACACAGCTGCCGACCACCGCGACCGCCTCGGCCGCCTCGACGGCGGCAAACGCAGCCCGGCCCATGGACGCCGCGGCCTCGGCTCCGGCCGCCGACGGCCCAGGGGGACAGGGGCGGGGCCACCGTCTACGCATCCAAGGCCGTAGGCACCATCGTCGCCGGCAGCAGGAGAACCGCCGCCCCCGCGCGCCCCCGTGAACGGCTCGTGCCCGCCGCACCGCCCCCGGTGCGGCGGGCACAGGCGCGCCGGGCTCAGCCGCGTTCCGGTACCCGGGCCAAGGTGCGGATCGGGCGGGCGGTCAGCAGGGCGGCTGCGGTGAGGAGGGCTACGAGGATGCCCACCTCGAGCACGCGGTCGGTGCCGAACGCTCCGGCGGCCGGGCCGGCCAGTGCGCTGCCGACGGGGAACATGCCGACGGAGCCCGCGACCTCGTAGGCGTGGACGCGGTTGAGCACTTCGCCCGGCACCTGGGTCTGCACGCTGGTGGCCCACATGACGCCCCAGAAGCTGATGCCGACGCCGACCAGGACCTGCGCGACGGCGAGCAGCCAGACCGGCCAGTCGAGGACGATGCCGAGCGGGTAGAGGGGGTAGGCGAGCATCGCGACCGCTCCGGCGGCGAGGGGCCGATCGGGCTTGTAGCGCATGGCCAGCAGGCCGCCGGCCACGGTGCCGGCGCCGAATGCGCAGTTGAGCAGGCCGAAGGCGGTGGCACCGTGCTCGGGCACGATCACGCCGGCGGCGATCGACAGCTGGGGTCCCCAGGAGAGCACGGCGAAGAACATCCAGATCGCGATGACGCCCCAGAGCCAGTTGCGGGCACGGAACTCGTGCCAGCCGGCCACCAGGTTGCGCAGCAGGCTCTCACCGGCCGGCGGGGCGGGCACAGCCCCGAGCCGGAGCGCGAACAGGCAGACGGCGCTGGTTCCGTAGGCGACGGCGGAGATCACCATCACCCAGCCGGTGGAGGCGGTTCCGACCAGCAGACCGGCCAGCGCGGGGCCGCCCAGCGCGGTGAGCGCCTCGGAGATGCGCAGCACCCCGTTGGCGCCCTGCACGTCGCGAGCCACGAGCGGGACGGTCGAGGAGGCGCCCGGCTGGAACATCGCGTTGGCGGTTCCGGCCACGACCAGCAGCGCGTACAGGTGCCAGAGGTGGTCGATGCCGTGGAGGAAGAGGAGGGCGAGCAGGACGTGGGCGGTGAGGTTGGCGAGGTCGGCGGCGATCATCATCCGGCGGGCGGTGAAACGGTCGGCGAGCACCCCGCCGAACAGCACCAGCCCGGCGAACGGGCCCACCAGGAAGGCCATCGCGTACCCGGCGGTGCTCAGGTCGTGCCCGGCGCTGAGCAGCCCGGCCGAGACCGCGACCGGCAGCATGGCCCAGCCGAGCAGGCCCGCGCTGCGGGCGGTGAAGTAGTACCGGAAGTTACGGGACCAGATCGCCGGTTCCCCGGCCGGCCGCGCACCGTCGTCGTCGTCGGCGGCGGGCCGGTCCCGGGTCTGCGAGGACGTCACCGCCGCAGTGGAGTCTGCCGAGCGATCTTTCATGAGGGTTCCATGCTCCAGCCGTAGATGTGCGTGTTCGTGAACGTCAGGGTCGAGTGGCCGCGGAAGGCGCTTCCAGCTCTCCCACGGTGACCAGCTCCAGGCCGCGTTCGAGCAGGCCCTCGATGATCGGGGGAAGGGCCTGCACGGTCTGCCCGCGATCGCCGGCGCCCTCGTGCATCAGCACCACCGAGCCCGGCCCGGCGGCCTCCAGGACGGTCGAGGCGATCCGCTCGGGCCCCGGCCGGGCCCAGTCGCGGGAGTCCACGTCCCACATCGTCAGGGTGGACGGGTGCCCCTCCAGGGCGGCCAGCACGTCCGGGCTGAGCGCCCCGTACGGCGGCCGGAACCGCGTCGGGGCCTCGCCGGTGACCCCGGCCACCGCCTCCGCCGTCCGGTCGATCTGCTCGCGCAGCTGGTCCGGTGTCAGGTCGGGCAGGAAGGGGTGCGACCAGGAGTGGTTGCCCAGTTCGTGGCCGGCCGCGGCGATCCGGCGCACCTCGTCGGGCAGCGCCGCGACGTGGTGACCGACGCAGAAGAACGTCGCCCGGACGCCGTAGCGGTCCAGGATCTCCAGGATCCGGCGGGTGCGGACCGGGTCGGGGCCGTCGTCGAAGGTGAGCGCGGCCCGTGGCGTGTCCCGGCGGCCGTGCTCGAAGCAGCGCCTGGCCGCCGTCAGCGCCGCCTGCATCGGCTCGCTGCGCCGCACGCCCTCGAAGTACTCGTCCGCGCGGCCGCTCAGACTGCCCCCTTCGGCGGTCACCCGGGCCAGCGCGCCGGGCGCGCTGCGGGCCTGTTCCGCCAGTTGGAGGGCCGGGACGGAGCCGAACCGCGGCCGGGGCGGCAGCAGCCAGGGGTCTGCGCGGTAGACCTCCAGGCCGGCCGCCGTCATCGGCCCGTCGAGCAGGCCGTTGGTGCTCTCGAAGACCGCGGCCAGCGGCTCGTCCTTGCCGAGGTCCTTCAGCCAGGCGATGAGTTCGGCGACGTGGGCGGCGCCCCAGCTGCTCGGCTCCGCCGCCCGGCGCCCCGCGCCGTCGAGGACCTCGACCTCGTACCCCGCGCCCGTCCAGGCGATTCCCGCATACCGGTACCGCATGCCCATCCGTATGCTCACCCGTCCCCCCGGGCGATCGCCTCGGCGATCACCGATTCCTCGACCCCGCGCAGGAAGCGCTCCATCCCCTCGCGGGTGAGGGCTGCCGGGTCAGCGGTCATGCACAGCTCCAGGGCGCCCGGCGCGGTCAGCACGTCCACCGCCACCGACACGTTCTTACGGGGCAGGAACTCGGTCGGCCAGCTCAGTTCGGTCCGGCCGGTCAGCTCGCTCAGGGCGGCTCGCGGTCGCGGGGCGGTGTCGAAGGGCCCGCTGCCCGGATCGCGGGTGTCGTTCCACCAGCACGAGTGGTCGGCCGCCTCGCCCCGCTCGACCAGCCGGGCCACCTCCCGGTCCAGCGCCCACTTGTCGTACCCGGCGTGGCGGAACGCGGTGAACGCCACGGACCGCGTCCGTCGCACCGCGTCCTCGAAGTCCTTGTCCGCGTCCGTAAGGAGGAACACGGCCTCCTGCGCCATCGTGGAGACCGACTCGGCGGCGGCCGGCCGGAAGCGGTTGCTCACCACGACCTGGAACAGCACGTCGCTGCTCCCGGACATCCTGGCCAGCTGGTGGGAGGCCGCCCCCAGCAGCACCGCGGCATCGCTGACCCCCAGCTTCTCCGCCACCTGCTCGACGGCCACGGCCAGTGCCGGCGAGCGCAGCAGCGCGTTGGGGAACAGCCGGTCCGGGTCCGCCAGCGCGCGTTCCGGCGCCGCGGGGCCCCGGAAGATCCGCCGGGGACCGGCTGTCAGGCGCTCGCACCAGTAGCGCCGGGCCGCCTCGTCCTTGCGGCGGCCGAGCGGCGACGCCTGGAGCGCCGCGGCCTCCAGGGGCTGGAGGGCGGGGCGTGCCAGGAGCAGCGACTCCGCGGACTCCCCCGATTCGATCAGCTGCAGGTCGCGGAGCATCCGGCCCTCGCCCCACAGGTCCATCGCGGTGTGCGACGCCGCCAGCACCAGCCGGTGGACCATGCCCTCGCACTCCACGAGGCCGACGCGGAACGGCCACTCCCGCGCGTGGTCGAAGGCGCGGCCCGCCAGCTCCTCCATCAGGGCCTCGCCGACCGCGGGGGCCTGTTCCACGGGGCACGTGCGGACCGCCACCGGAAGCTCGCCGGCCCCGTCGACGACCTGCTCCAGACCTTCCTCGCCGCCCTCGCCGCCCTCGCCGTCCTCGCCCTCACGCACCGGAAGGAGCCTGGTGCGCAGGCTGTCGTGCATCCGGAGCAGCTCCGTCAGGTCCGCGAGGACGCGGGGGGCGGGGCGGGGCGGACTGAGGGGGAGGTCGAGCCGCAGGTTGTACCGGGGAGGGGGGGG
>NZ_JBPQTS010000214.1:0-9434 GCF_051386455.1 Streptomyces sp. URMC 124 | reverse complement strand
CTCCCCCCGCTGCCAGCCTGTTCTGACCCGCACCCGACCCACGGAACTCAACCCCCTGCCGCCGATTCGCCGGGTGCACCCCTCTTGTCCCGGCCCGTCCGGTCACGGATGCTTGCCCCACTACGTCGTCGTCATCGTCACCCTCACCCTCACCCTCAACTCAGCGGGGGATCCTCATGGCCCACCTGACCGGCCGCGCCCTCGGGCGCCGCGTGTCGGCTGCCGCCGTCACTGCCGTCACTACGTTCACCGTGGCCGTCGTCGCCGCGACGTCCGCCGCGCCCGCCGGTGCGGCCGGCGCGCCCGCCTTTCTGCAGCCCGGGGAACTGCCCCCGCACGCCGGTTCGCCGTGGCACGCCGGGCCCGTGACGAGCGGGGTGCCCGACCCCGTGCCCTTCTGCGTGGGCGAGGCGCTGCCGGGCGCCACGTCGATGTTCCGTCAGTTCTGGACGGACGTCGACACCAACGCCCAGCAGGTCACCGTGGTCGAGCGCGACGAGGCCGCGGCGCGGCGCCTGGCCGCCCTCCTCGACCGTGCGGTCCGGCAGTGCCCTGCGAAGGTGCAGCAGCAGGACCCCGACGTCACGGCGAAGTGGCGTGACTACGGCCCCGTCGACGCCGAGGAAGGAGCCCGCGTCCACGGCGTGCAGACCACGCACGCTCAGACCGGCAACGACGTGCACTTGTTCGCCGTCGGCCGCGACGGCAGAACGGTCACCGTCGTGCACTGGGGCGAGATGGGCACGTTCGCGCACGCGCCGGTTACCGCGTTCAAGAAGACGACGCGCACGGCGGTGGAGAAGCTGTACTGACGCCCGCACGCGCGCCTTAGGACGGCAGTTCCGTCCCCTTCGCATGGGACACGAAAACGGCCCACGCTCCGGTCGTGAAGACCAGGGCGGGGCCGTGGGGACTTTTGCTGTCGCGGACGGCGATGATGCTGGTGGAGCCGTCCGCCACCTGTATGCAGTCACCCTGGTGGCCGCTGTGACTGCTCTTGTGCCATGAGGTGCTTCCGGAAGCCGTGTTGTGGCGGTCCTGGTACCTCACACGAGATCCTTTACCACGTGCGCAATGAGGTCACGCGACGACGTCGCATCGAGTGCTGCCGCGCAGATGTCCTCGAACAGCCGACTGTAGGTCATGAGGTCGGACTTTCGTTCCAGTTGGATGCTACTCGTGTGGGACTCGGTGTACACGACGTCGAGGTCGCTGCGGACGGGGAACTGAAGGATCACGAACGGTCCTGTCAATCCGGCGTGCGCTCCCGCGGCGAACGGCAGTACTTGGAGGGTGATGTGCGGCTCTTCGGAGGCAGCCAGCAGGCGGCGAAGCTGCTGCACCATGGCGGGGGCGCCACCGATCACCCGGCGCAGTGACGCCTCGTCGAGGACCACCCGGAGGTCGAGCGGATTGCTGCGTCGGAGGACGGCGTTCTGCCGGGTGAGCCGGACGCTCACCAGGGCATCGATCGCTTCCGGGGACAGGTCCGGTTGGAGCGCGCCGATCACTGCGCGGGCATAGGCGGGTGTCTGCAGCAGGCCGGGAATGAGTGTGTCGCGGAAGGTCCGCAAGGATGTCGCGTCCGCTTCGAGGGCGATGTACGACGTGTACCTCTGCGTCAGTACGTCGGAGTAGGGCGTCCACCACATCCGCTGCCTGCCTTCTGCGGCAAGCGCCTTGAGGGACGCCCGGGCTTCGAGGGCGGTGACTTCGTAGGCATCCAGAACAGCCTCGACCTCATGGGCGCGGATGCCGGATCGCCCGCTCTCCACTCGGCTCACCTTGGACTGATGCCAGCCGATGCGCTCCGCCGTCTCGCTGGTCGTGAGCCCCAGCCCCTCGCGGAGCTGACGCAGTTCGGCGCCGAGGATCCTGCGGCGCACAGTGGGCAGGGCGGGCACTTCGAACCTCCCGGAAGGGCGAGTTGAGGGGCCCAGTGTCCCGCAGGGGCCAACAAGGTGAAGCCAACTTTCATACGTTCCGATGCACTTTCACGGATTCTGATGCCGTCAGTCGGAGAGGCGGGCATGCTGCTGGCCGGAGAGAACAGAAGACCCCGGCGGCCGCTGCAACGGCCCCGGGGCGTGGTCAACACTGATGAGGAGCGTCAACATGCGTCATGTTATCTCTCGCTGCATCGAGTGGGTCCGGACTCTCAAGTCCGGATCGCCTGATGCGGCGGCTCCGGTGACGCCACCCGAAGCCGCGCCCGCCCTCGGGGCGGACGTGGCCGCGCCGCCGCTCTCCTCCTGCGGCGTTTACGTCTGGGCCACCGCCCACGGCATCGACCTCAGTCACCGCGGTCCGCTGGCCTCGTGTACCTGCGGCCGGGGGGACGGCCCGGCCCCGCGCGCCGCCGTCGGGGCCTTCGTCGTGGACACCCGTACGGACCGGCTGGGCCGGGTCATGGGGCACGAGGGTCCTCGCCTGCAGCTGCGGCCGCCTGCCGGCGGGCGGGAGTGGGAGGCGGAACCGGCCGCGGTGCGGCCGGCCACCGACGTGGAGCTGCTCATTGCCAAGGTGCGGGAGGCGAACGCGGCCAGCCGTTGGGGGAAGTGAGCCTGCGTGCCGGAGGGCTCGTGCGGTCCGTGAGTCCTCCGGCGCGGGAGTCTAGGCCCGTCCCCCCGCCTTCCTGAAGGACGAGAAGGCCAGGGACGCCGCTGCCAGCACTGCCGGGATCAGCAGTAGCACCCCCGAGAAGGCCAGGACGCCCGCCGTCAGCAGGGAGCTCGCCACCGCCGCGTACCAGAGCCACGTGCGGCGGGGGAGGAGGGTGAGGGCCGAGAGGAGGCCGGCCAGGGTGACCGATGCCAGGCAGGTGGACGTCGCGCGCATCAGGCCGTCCAGGTCCGTCGTGCCGAGGGAGGCGATCACGCCGACCGCGGTGCAGGCGACCGCGAGGACCGCCAGGCTGCGCCGGGGCACTTCGCCGGTGCCGCCGCCGTGGGCGAGCCAGCGCGGGGCCGCGCCGTCGCGGCCGAGGGCGGCGCCCAGGCGGGAGGCGCCGGCGAGGTAGGTGTTGACGGCGCCGAAGGTGAGGAACAGGGCGGCGACGGCGGCGATCGGCCGGGCGGCGGCGCCCGCGCTCTGCGCGAGCAGGTCGGTCAGCGGGGTGTCCGTGCCGGCGGCGGCGGGGCCGAGGGCGCCGATCGTCGTCACGGCGAGGCCGAGGTAGAGGACCGAGACGGCCGCCAGGGTGTACGACGTCACCCTGGGCAGGTCGCGGGCCGGGTTCGCGAACTCGCCCGAGAGGTGGCTGGCCGCTTCCCAGCCCGCGAAGGCGAAGAACAGCACGCCCGCCGCCGAGCCCACCGATCCCCAGCCGTGGGGTATGAAGGGGGTGAAGTGTGCGGAGGTCATGTGGGGCGCGGCCGCGACGGCCGCGCCCAGGAGCACTGCCGCCAGCAGGGCGACGAGCAGCAGCTGCACCCGCCCGGACAGGTGCAGGCCGCCGCAGTTGGCCGCGAACGACGCCGCGATGACCACGGCTCCGATCGCCGTGGCCGCGGTGGAGCCCCACCCGAGCGCGCCCGCCACGTACTGGCCGCCGATGAGTGCCGCCGCCACCACGCCGAGGGGCACGGCCCCGTAGAACCACCAGCCGACCGCGGCCGCGGCGCGCGGTCCGGCGGCGCGGTGGACGAAGGTCGCCACGCCGCCGCCGTCCGGGTACCGGGCGCCCAGCGCGGCGAACGACAGGGCCACGGGCACGCTGGTCACGAGCAGGACCAGCCAGGCCAGGATCGAGGCGGGGCCGGCCGCGTCGGCGGCCAGGGCGGGCAGGGCGAGGACGCCGGGGCCGAGGACGGCGCCGGCGCACAGGGCCGTTCCGCTGCCGATGCCCAGCCGTCGAACGGACGGCCGGGAAGGGGCGGGGGTTCGGGTGGTTCGTACGGTCACGGAGGCAGAAGTTAGACCGACCGCTGAGGAAATGGGGTGGGTGCCGAACGATATTCGGTGCGTGCGGCATGATGTGCCCCCATGGACGACATAGATTCGGCGATCGTCAGGGAACTGCAGCGTGATGCACGGCAGACCAACCGCGACCTCGCCCGCACGCTCGGCATCGCCCCCTCCACCTGCCTGGAGCGGGTGCGGGCGCTGCGTCAGCGGGGAGTGATCACCGGGTACCGCGCGACGGTCGACCTGGGGGCGCTGGGCCGGCCGGTGCAGGCGTTGCTCTCGGTGCGGATCAGGCCGATGAGCCGGGAGGTCATCGAGGGCTTCAAGGCGTATCTGATCGGCCTGCCGGAGGTGCTCAACGTGTACGTCGTCGCGGGCGGCGACGACTTCCTCGTCCACGTCGCCGTGCCCGAGGTGGACGACCTGCACAGCCTCCTCATGGACCGCTTCTCCGGGCGCCGCGAGGTCGTGGACTTCCGCAGCTCCGTGATCTACCAGCACGTGACCAAGGACGTGGTGGGGCCGCTCGTGGCAGGGTGACGGCATGGACGCAAGCAGCCCTACGGACCCGAGCCGGCCCACGGACGCGCCCGGCCCCCGCAGCCCCGCCCTCGACCTCATCCGCACGGTGGTGGATCCCGGCAGCTGGCGGTGCTGGGACGAGCCCGTCGGCGTCACGACGGACGACCTCGCCTACCGCGCCGACCTCCTCGCGGCCCGCGAGCGCACCGGCCTCGACGAGTCGGTCGTCACCGGCGAGGGCCTGGTCCGCGGCCGCCGAGTGGCCGTCGTGGCCTGCGAGTTCCGGTTTCTGGCCGGGTCGATCGGCGTCGCGGCGGGGGAGCGGCTGGTCCGGGCGGTGGAGCGGGCCACGGCCGAGCGGCTGCCGCTGCTGGCGGCGCCGGCGTCGGGCGGCACGCGGATGCAGGAGGGCACGGTGGCCTTCCTGCAGATGGTCAAGGTCGCCGCCGCCATCACCGACCACAAGGCGGCGGGCCTGCCCTACCTCGTCCACCTCCGGCACCCCACGACGGGCGGCGTCCTCGCTTCGTGGGGCTCGCTCGGCCACCTCACCTCCGCCGAGCCGGGCGCGCTCATCGGCTTCCTGGGTCCGCGGGTCCACGAGGCCCTGTACGGCGAGGAGTTCCCGCCGGGGGTGCAGCTGGCGGAGAACCTGAAGGCGCACGGTCTCGTGGACGCGGTCCTTGCGGCCGAGCAGCTGCCGGGGGTCGTGGGGCGGGCGCTGACGGTGCTCTGCGGCGACGGCCCGTCGGGTGTCCGCTCCGGTGTCCGGCCCGGTGTCCGGCCCGGTGTCCGCTCCGGTGTCGGCTCCGGTGTCCGCTCCGATGCGGGCTCCGGGGAGCGGTCCGGAGCGCGTTCCGGTGAGCACCCCACGGCGGCCGCGCCCGCCGTCCTCCCCTCCGCCGCCGAATCGATTCGCCGCTCCCGCGACCCCGAACGGCCCGGCGTGCGCGAACTGCTGGACGCCGCCGCCACCGACGTCACCCTCCTCAGCGGTACGGGCGCGGGGGAGCGCGACCCGGGGCTGCTCCTCGCACTGGCCCGCGTCGGCGGCACGCCCTGCGTGGTGCTCGGGCACGACCGCGGCAGCCTGCATGACGCGGAGAGCGCGTCCGTGCCGCCCGCCGCCGGGCAGGCGCTCGGTCCGGCCGGTCTGCGCGCGGCCCGGCGCGGGATGCGGATCGCCGCGGGGCTGGGCCTGCCGCTGCTGACCGTCGTCGACACGGCGGGCGCGGCGCTGTCCCGGGAGGCCGAAGAGGGCGGCCTGGCGGGGGAGATCGCACGGTGCCTGGCCGACCTGGTCACCCTGCCCGCGCCGACGCTGTGCCTGCTGCTGGGCCAGGGCGCGGGCGGCGCCGCGCTCGCGCTGCTCCCCGCGGACCGGGTCGTCGCGGCCCGGCACGCGTGGCTGTCGCCGCTGCCGCCGGAGGGCGCCTCCGCGATCCTGTACCGCACGACGGACCGGGCCGAGGAGGTCGCCGCCCGGCAGGGCGTGCGCTCCGCGGACCTCCTCGCGCACGGCATCGTGGACCTCGTGGTCGAGGAGCCGAGCGCCGGCGACGGGCCTTCGGCGACCTCTGCGACCGGCGATTTCCTGCCGCGCCTCGGGGCCCTCCTCGGCGCCGAAATGACCGCACTCGGGGCGCGTGAGCAGGGCGAACGGCTGGCCGAACGGCGGGCGCGCTACCGCCGGATCGGGCTGGGAAGCTGAGGCTCCGGGGTGGCGGAACCGGGCATTGAGGAAATAGCTGGTGTGCGCACCATCAAAAATTGACAAGGTAAGCCTTACCTAACCTAGGGTCTCCTCCGTGAACGAGACCGCTCCAAGAGCCGTCGCGCCTGCCGCCGGGCGCGCCGCTCCAAGTCGCCGGGCCGCCCTGCTCCTCGCAGGTGCGGCCGCGCTCGCCGCGTGCACGGCGCTCAGCCTCGCGGCCGGATCGCGCCCGGTGCCCCTGGCCACCGTGTGGCACGCCCTGGCCGGGGACGACGCCGGCCGCGACGGGCTGGTCGTCACCGGGCTGCGCCTCCCGCGGACCGTGATCGGCCTCGTCGTGGGCGCGGCGCTCGGCGTCGCGGGGGCCGTCGCCCAGGGCGTCACCCGCAACCCCCTGGCCTCGCCCACCACCCTCGGCATCAACGCCGGGGCGAGCTTCGCGGTCGTCACCGCCATCTACGCGCTGGGCCTCACCCGCCCCGTGGAGTACCTGTGGTTCGCCTTCGCGGGTGCCGCGCTCGCCACCGTCGCCGTGCTGGCGCTCGCCCGCCACGCCGGCGAACTCGACCCCGTACGGCTCGCGCTCGGCGGGACCGTGCTGGCCGCGGTCCTCGGCGCGTGGACCTCCGCGGTCATGCTGGCCAGCCACCGCACGCTGGACGAGGCCCGCTTCTGGCTGGCCGGTTCGCTCGCCGGGCGGCAGACCGACATCCTGCTGCCCGTCCTCGCACCCCTGCTCGCCGGTCTCGTGCTGGCCCTCGCCATCACGCCCGCGCTCAACGCCCTCGCCCTCGGCGACGAGACCGCGCAGGCGCTCGGCGTGCCGGTCGCGAGGGTCCGCGCCGCCGGCGGGCTGGCCGTGATCCTGCTCGCCGCGTCGTCCGTCGCCGTCGCGGGCCCGCTGTCCTTCGTGGCGCTCGCCGCCCCGCACCTGGTCCGCAAGCTCCTCGGCGCGGACCACCGCTGGCTCGTCCCCGGCTGCCTCGTCGCCGGTCCGCTGCTGCTCCTCGGCTCCGACGTCGCCGGACGGGTCGTCCTCGCCCCGACGGAGATCGAGGTCGGCATCGTCACGGCCTTCCTCGGCGCCCCGATGCTGGCCCTCCTCGCACGGAAGGCGGCCCGATGAGCGACCTGCGCCCCGCGGGCGGCCCGCAGAGCGCGTACGGCACCGGCTCGCGGCCGGCGGCCGCCCCCCGTACGGGCGGGTCCGCGCTCGCCCGCCGGCGCCGCCGCGTCGTCCTGCTCTCCGCCGCGGCCGTCCTCCTCCTCGCCGTCCTCCTCGCCCTGGGGCTGAGCACGGGCGAAGTCCGCGTGCCGCCCCTGGACGCGCTGCAAGCGCTCTTCGGCATCGGTGACAGCGCCGACGTGATGCTCGTTCAGGAGCTGCGGGCCCCGCGCGCCGTCGCCGCGGTCGTGGCCGGCGCCGGGCTCGCCGTCGCCGGAACGCTGATGCAGCGCGTGCTGCGCAACCCGCTCGCCTCCCCGGACGTGGTCGGCGTGACCGGCGGCGCCTCCCTCGGCGCGGTCGCCGTCCTCGCCACCGGCGCCCCGGCGGCCCTCACCCCGGCCGGGGCGCTCGGCGGCGGCATGCTGGCGGCCCTGCTGCTCGCCGTGCTCTCCTGGCGCGGCGGCGTCACCGTCACCCGTATCGTGCTCGTCGGCCTCGCCGTGCAGCAGGGCCTCGCCGCCGTCGTGAACCTCTTCATCGTCCGCTTCCCCGCCGAACTGGCCGCGGACGCCCTGCAGTGGACCACCGGCTCCGTCTACGGCCGCACCTGGACCGAGACGGGCACCGGCGGCGCGCTCGTCCTGGCCGGCGTCCTGCTCGCCCTCGCCGGTCACCGCAGGCTCGCCGTCCTCGACCTCGGCGACGACTCCGCCGGCGGGCTCGGCGTCGCCCCGAACGCGGCCCGCGTCCAGCTCCTCCTGCTCGCCGTCCTCCTGGCGTCCGTCGCCGCCGCCCTCACCGGGCCGGTCGGCTTCGTGGCCCTGGCCGTCCCCCACATCGTGCGGTTCCTGGCCGGGCCGCCGACGGCCGGCTCGCTCGTCCTCACCGCGCTCGGCGGCGCCGTGCTGCTGCTCGCCTCCGACCTCGCCGTCCTGCACCTGCTGCCCGTCCACGGCCTGCCCGTGGGGGTCGTCACCGCCACGCTCGGCGCCCCCTGGCTGCTCGTGCTGATGCTGCGCCAACTCAAGCCCACCGCTGGGAGCACCGCCCGATGAGCGACGACCGCCCGACCACGCCCGGCCCCGCAACGCCCGACGCTTCCGCGACCGCCCGGGGCACCACGACGACACACGACCCGGTGCCGGTCCCCGGCGGGGTGCCGGTCCGTGGCCCGGTGCCCGCACCCGGCCGGGCGACCGCCGACGGCTCGGCCGGTGCCCGCGGCTCCGCGGCCCCTGGCGGCCCGGTGGCCGCCGAGCACCCCGCGGCCGCCAAGGCCCCGGTCGCCGCCGGCCTCGCCGCCCATGGCCTGAGCCTCGGTTACGCAGGCCGCACCGTCGTGGACGGCGTCGACCTCGCCGTCCCCGGTGGTGCCGTCACCGCCGTCGTCGGCCCCAACGCCTGCGGCAAGTCCACCCTGCTGCGCGGTCTCGCCCGCCTGCTGGCCCCCGCCGCCGGCACCGTCACCCTCGACGGCGCCGACATCCACCGCATGCCCGCCCGCGCCCTCGCCCGCCGTCTGGGCCTGCTCCCGCAGCAGGCCGTCGCCCCGGAAGGCGTCACCGTCGAGGGGCTCGTACGCCTCGGCCGCTACCCGCACCAGCGCATGCTCACCCCCTGGTCCAAGGCCGACCAGGCCGCCGTCGAGGCGGCCCTGGCCCGTACCGGCACCGACGCCCTGCGCGACCGCCCGGTCGACCAGCTCTCCGGCGGCCAGCGGCAGCGCGCCTGGATCGCCCTCGCCCTCGCCCAGGACACGCCCCTGCTGCTCCTCGACGAGCCCACCACCTTCCTCGACCTGCGCCACCAGCTCGACGTGCTCGACCTGGTCGAGG
This sequence comes from Streptomyces sp. URMC 124, assembly GCF_051386455.1. Classification (NCBI taxonomy): domain Bacteria; kingdom Bacillati; phylum Actinomycetota; class Actinomycetes; order Kitasatosporales; family Streptomycetaceae; genus Streptomyces; species Streptomyces sp. URMC 124. The sequence continues at coordinate 289 of NZ_JBPQTS010000214.1, read as the reverse complement.
AGCTCAACACCGAGGCCGGCCGCACCGTCGTGATGGTCCTGCACGACCTCGGGCAGGCGGCGCGCTACGCCGACCACCTCGTGGTCATGTGCGACGGCAGACCGGCCGCCGCCGGCCCGCCGGGCGAGGTCCTCACGGCCGAACTCGTCGAGCAGGTCTTCCAGGTGGAGTGCCGGGTCGTCCCCGACCCGGAGACCGGCACGCCCCTGGTCGTCCCCCGGGCCCGCTCCGGAAGGCGCCGCGCCCCCGACCGGCCCGCCGTCTGAGGCGCGCCCACCAGACCCCCACC
>NZ_JBPQTS010000213.1:0-9605 GCF_051386455.1 Streptomyces sp. URMC 124 | reverse complement strand
GGTCCGGACTCGGGGTCCGGCGTGGGGAGTCGGGGTCCGGAGTCCGGGGCGGAGCGCCGTTCATGCGCCGGACGGCCGGGATACCTGATCGACAGTGATCACTTCGGCGATGCCCCGCGCGGCCAGATGCGCCGCGTCCCCCGCCCGCTGGGCCAGCACCACCGCCGGCGGCCCTCCGCCGGAGGCGACCCGCATCCACGCTTCGAAGAAGGCCCCGCCCGGTGCGCACACCGCCCGCCCGGGCGCGGTCTCGACGTCTCCCGCGTCCAGGACCAGGGCGGTCCGGCGCGGGGCGGGCGGCGAGGACGGGGAAGGCGGCGAGGACAGTGGAGGCGGCGTGGCCGGGCCGGCGCTGCGGTGCTCCCGGGCGAGGCGTGCGAACACCTCCCCGGCGGGCTTGACGCCGCGGTCGTTGGTGAGCAGCCCCAGCCCGTACTCCAGCTCGGGGAAGTCCGCCAGCGCCCGGTCGACGTCGTGGGAGCACCACCACGTCACCCCCCACACGCCGGGGCAGTCCAGGACGTGGCGGACGGTCGCCTCGGTGAACGCCGCGGCGCGGCCGGGCGGAACGTGCGGTGCGGGCGCCCCCGCCTCCTGCAGCCAGACGGGCCGCGCCGCGTCGTCCGCCCACGCCTTCGAGAGCTCCACGAGATAGGCCGCCTGGCGCTCGGCGACGCCGCCGGGCCCGTGCAGCTGCGCGGTGCCGTTGAACACCCAGGCGTGCACGGCGGTCATGGCCCCGAGCCGTGCCGAGTGCGCCGGGGTGAAGGGATGGGCTCCGTCGTGGAAGGCGGCGTCGTACGAGGCGTGCAGGTGCGCTCTGCCGGGGGCTCCTTCCTCGCACGCGGCGAGCATGCGCCGCAGCCAGCGGCCGGCTTCGTCCGGCCCGATCCGGTCGGGGTCGGGGTGGGGCGGGCCGGAGAACTGGTTGAACTCGTTGCCGACCGTCATGCCGAGGAAGTGCGGCCGGTCGGCCAGGGCGGCGGCCAGTTCGGTGAGGAGGCGGGCCTGGGCGCCGACGACGCCGGGGTCGGTGAAGAGGTTGCGGCGGTGCCAGCTCGTGGTCCAGGACGGGACGAAGTCGAAGCTGGACAGGTGCCCCTGGAGGCCGTCGACGTTGACGTCGAGCCCGCGCTCCCCGGCCGCGTCCACCAGCTGGACGAGCTGCTCGACGGCGCGCGGGCGGATCAGGGTGCGGTTGGGCTGGAAGAGGGGCCAGAGGGGGAAGACGCGGATGTGGTCGAGGCCGAGCGCGGCCACGGAGTCCAGGTCGGCGCGGACGTCGTCCAGGTCGAAGTCGAGCCAGTGGTGGAACCACCCCCGGGAGGGGGTGTAGTTGACGCCGAAACGCATGGGGTGCGGGTGTCCCTTCTGTAGAGCAGGAGGGCGGTGGCGGGTGGTGGTCAGCCCTTGACGGCGCCCTCGCCGACGCCGCGGAAGAAGTACCGCTGGAGGCAGACGAACATCACGACGAGCGGGGCGACGGCGATGACGGTGCCGGCGGCGACGAGCCGCGGGTCCTGCTGGAAGGTGCCGTGCAGGTAGTTCAGCCCGACGGTCAGCGTGAAGCGGTCGGGGTCGGACAGGACGATCAGCGGCCACAGGAAGTCGTCCCACGCCCCCATGAAGGAGAAGATCGCGACGACGGCGAGCGTGCCCTTCACCGAGGGCAGTGCGACGCGGGTGAAGCGCTGCCAGACGTTCGCCCCGTCGATGACGGCCGCCTCCTCGGTCTCGTAGGGCAGGGCGGCGAAGGCGTTGCGCATCAGCAGCACGTTGAGCGCGCCGACCGCCCCGGGCAGGACGACGGCGACGAGCGTGTTGTTGAGCTCCAGCTCCCGCATCATCGTGAACTGGGCGATGACGATGGACTCCAGGGGCACCAGCACCGCTGCGACGAAGGCCAACCCCGCCGCCCGGCGTCCGCGGAACCGCAGGCGGGCCAGCGCGTAGCCCGCCATGGAGGCGCCGGCGAGATTGGTGAGGACGTTCGCGGCGGCGACCTTGAGGGAGTTCACGGCGTAGTCCCACACGGGGATGATGTCCGCGACCTCGGCGTAGTTGTGCCCGGTCGGGTGGGCCGGGAGGAAGCGCGGAGGGGAGGTGTAGATGTCCTCGGTGGTGCTCTTGAGGGAGGTGGAGAGCTGCCAGAGGAACGGGCCGACCGTGAGGGCCAGGACGGCGAGGAGCAGCACGTAGCGCACGGCCTTCTCCCAGGGTGTCGCGCGGTTCACGCCTGCCCGCCTCTCCGGCTCCGACCGTCTCTCCGGCTCCGCCCGTTCCTCGCGTCGCCCCTGCCCCGCTGCGCGTCGCCCCCGTCCCGGCGGTCGGCGCGCAGCACGAGCAGCATCAGCAGCAGGGCGACGGCGAAGACGACCAGGGAGATCGCGGAGGAGTAGCCGACGCGGCCGTTGAGCCCCGTGCCGGTCCGCTGGACGAGCATCACGAGCGTGGTGTCCTGCCCGGCCGGCCCGCCGGTGGGCCCTGCCAGCAGGTAGACCTCGGAGAAGACCTTGAAGGCGGCGACCGACGACAGGGCGCCGACCAGCACCATCGTCGAGCGCACGGCGGGCACGGTGACGGCGGTGAAGCGGCGCAGGGCGCCGGCGCCGTCGACGGCCGCCGCCTCGTGCAGCTCGCGCGGCACGTTCGCCAGCGCCGCCAGGTAGATGATCATGTAGTAGCCGAGGCCTTTCCAGACCGTCAGCGCCATCGCGCTGAACAGCAGCAGCCACTCGTCGCCGAGGAAGGAGACCGGGCCGGCCCCGAGGACGCGCAGGAGGGCGTTGACCAGGCCGCGGTCGTCGAGCATCCACTCCCAGATCAGGGCCACCACGACGACGGAGGCCACGACCGGGGTGTAGAAGGCGGACCGGAAGAAGGCGACACCCGGGATGCGTTTCTGCACGAGCAGCGCGAGCAGCAGCGGCAGCAGCACGGTGAAGGGCACGACGAGGACGACGTAGAGGGCGCTGTTGCGCAGGGCCACCCAGAACTGCTCGTCCTCCAGCAGCGCCCGGAAGTTCTGCAGCCCCACCCAGCTGCCGGGGGTCAGCGTGCGGGCGTCGGTGAACGCCTTGTGGAGCGTGCTGAGGAAGGGGTAGAGGTTGAAGGCGGCGACGGTTCCGAGGCCGGGGAGCAGGAAGAGCCAGGGGGAGACGGCCCGGTGCGTCCGCACGTGCTTCGCGCCTGTCGCCCCTTTCCCCCTTGATACGTGTTTCACGTCAGCTCTGCTTGAGCAGTTTGTTGCTCTGCGCGACGGCGTCGTCCAACGCCTGCTTGGGTGATTTCTTTCCCTGGAGCGCCTTGGCGACCTCGTTCTTGAGGGCGGTCTTCATCTCCTCGCTGAGCACGACCGGCGTGTAATTGACCGCGCCTTTCAGCATCTTCGCGGAGGCCACCCGCACCCTTCCCTCGTCGGTGCCGTCGTCCTTCGTCCAGTACGGGTCGTCCAGCGATCCTTTGGTGCTGGGGAAGACGGCGACCTTGTGGGCGAAGGCCTCCTGGTTCTTCTTGTCGGTCACGAAGTGCGCGAACGCGACGGCCGCTGCCTTGTGCTTGCTGCGGCTGCTGACGCCGAGGCCCATGACGTACATGTTGGGCTTGCCGGTGTTGTTGGGCGCGTCGGTGATGCCGAGGTCCCGGTAGAGGCCGGGCGCGCTCTTCCTGAAGTTTTCGAGGTCGTGGGCGCTGCCCGGATTCATGGCGACCTTCTGCTCCAGGAATTTCTGCCCCGTCTTGTCCGGGGTGTTGGTCAGTGCCTGCGGGTCGAGGCCACCGCGCTCGTAGAGGCCCTTGTACGCGGTGAGCAGTTCCACGCCCTTGGGCTCGTTGTAGGTGAAGCGGGTCGCGTCGCCGTTCATCAGCTGCACGCCGTAGCGGCCGAAGTCCTCGACGGCGGGCGTGCCTCCGAGCGTGGCGGTCTTGCCGCCGGAGCGCTCCGCTATGGTCCGTGCCGCCGCGAACAGCTCGTCGTAGGTCTTCGGGGGCTTCTCGGGGTCGAGACCGGCTTGCCGGAAGAGGGCCTTGTTGTAGAAGAGCGGTCCGGTGTTGAGGTACCAGGGGAAGGAGTACGAGCCGTTCAGGCCCGGCAGCACATTGCCCTGCCACGCCTCCTGGGTGTACTCGCCCTTGAACTTCGCGGCGGCCGGCTCCTTGTCGAGGTTCATCAGCAGGCCGGCCTTCGCCAGCGGGTACGACAGGTCCGGGGAGACGTTGACGACGTCCGGCAGGGTCCCGGCGGCGGCGTCCGCGCCGAGCTTGTCCGCGTAGTTGTCGGCCGGCTGGTCCAGCCATTTGACCCGGACACCCGGGTACGCCTTCTCGAATTCCGCCACCAGGCCGGTGAAGTAGTCCTTGAAATTGCTGCGCAGATTCCAGGTCTGGAAGCTGATGTCACCCTCGGGCTTCCCGTCCGCGCCGCCGCCTCCCCCGGATCCGGAGCCGGAGCCGGACCCGCCCGAGCCGCAGGCGGTCAGCGTGAGGGCGGACACGAGCAGCGGAACGGTTGCGGCGAGGGCTCCACGGCGTATCGGCATGGCCGGCGAACTCCTTCGGTCGGCAGCGGACTGCGGCAGGGCAGCGCTCCAAAAGGTGCCCGGCAAAGGGGAGTTAGTCAACACTGTCGCCAACGACTAATGCGCTTTAGTGTGTTACTGCTCAAGCACTCAGGTCACCGGTGGAGGGGAGGCCGCGCCATGCGCCGCACACCGGCCCGCCGCCCGACGATCAAGGACATCGCGCGCCGCGCGGGCGTCTCGGAGAGCGCGGTCTCCTTCGCGCTCAACGGCCGCCCGGGCGTCTCGCAGGCCACCCGCACGCGCATCCGCGAGGTCGCCGAACAGCTGGGCTGGCAGCCGAGCACCGCCGCCCGCGCCCTCTCGGGGGAAGGCGCGGCCACCGTGGGCCTCGTCCTGGCCCGGCCCGCCCGCACACTCGGCGTCGAGTCCTTCTTCCTCCAGCTGGTCTCCGGGGTGCAGGAAGTGCTCGCCGGCCGGAGCCTCGGACTGCTCTTCCAGGTCGTGGAGGACCTCGACGCCGAGTGCGCGATCTACCGCCGCTGGTGGGCCGAGCGCCGCGTGGACGGCCTCCTGGTCGTCGACCCGCGGGCCGACGACCCCCGCCCGGCCCTGCTCGACCGCCTCGGCCTTCCCGCCGTGCTCGTCGGCGCGCCCGACGACGGGGGAGCGCCGCACGGCGCGATCTCCACCCTGTGGGCCGACGACACCGGCGCGATGGCCTCCGTCGTCGGCCACCTCCACGGCCTGGGCCACCGCCGCATCACCCACATCGCGGGCCTGCCGGAGCTCGCCCACACCCGGCGCCGCATGGCCTGCCTGCGCGCGGAGGCCGCCCGCCGCGGCCTGCCCGCCGTGCGGTCGGTCACCACCGACTACTCCGACGCCCAGGGCGCCGAGGCCACCCGCCGCGAACTGTCCGGCGCCCGCCCTCCCACCGCGATCGTCTACGACAACGACGTGATGGCCGTGGCGGGCCTGGCCGTGGCGGCCGAGCGCGGCGTGCCCGTACCCGCCTCCCTCTCGATCGTGGCCTGGGACGACTCGGTCCTCTGCCGCAGCTGCCCCGCGCAACCGATCAGGGAACGTAGACGCCCACCTGAAGGATGTCTGTGCGGACCGCGTCCCGTACGGACCGCCGTCCTGCAGCCATCTCTTGTCCTGTCCTGCACCTCCGCCGCCCTGGCCCCCACCCGTTGCTTCGCATCATGTGCCAGAAGCGCAGCCCGGGGCCGCTGGTCGGGACGCGGTCCCTGCCGAAATACCCAGGCGAACCGTCCATGAAAGTCCGCAGACGGCCTGCTGACGCCACCCGGGGCGGCTCCCGTCCTCGCTCCGGGGTAATCGCCTCTTGCGCGCCTTGGAGCCCTGACCTCCTTGAGATCCTTCAGTTCCGATTCATCGGACCGCGCCTGGCACGCTCGCTAAGCTGCTCCAGCAGCAGTATGTCTACCCGTGAGACTGTGCACTGGCATGGCTTGCCGACCTTGCCTTGAGGTCAGGTCACCAACCGACGGATAGAGACGACTGTGAGAGGTTGGAGATAGGCAGGAACGGGTGAATGTGCAGCCGACTCACAGGGGAGGCTGCGGCTGATCACCGCAGAGTGCCTGTGGTCATTACCAGCCTACGACCAGTCGGTTGGGGTTCCCTGCCACGCAGGTCACCCTGCTACCTCGATGGAAGGTTCGCGGCTCTTTCCTCCTGCCCACTCGTGAAAGAAGCCAGGTACCCCGATCAAGATGGCGGGCATCGCGACCACCCACCACCACCATGCGGCACCCCCTGCAGATGCGGCCCAACTGCCAAGGGCGATGCCGCCCCCGCCAATTACGATTCCAAGACCGATTCCCAGTCCGTCTCTTCGGAATGAATCTTCCCGCTCGCAGCTCTCTCTGTACCTCTGAGCAGTAGAGTCCAACTGTGCGGTGAGGGATAGGCAGGCTCTGCTTCCCTCCGGGAGGCTGGCGAGGGCTGCTACCTCAGCCGTGAGACGTTCCATGATCTTGTCGGATCGGGCTCGACGGCTTGCCCGTGCAGTGGAGACCGCAGTAAGTGCTGCGATGGCAAACGGCGATAGCGCAGTTGCCATTTGGGTGAGGGAACTAAGGTGCAACGAACATCCCGCCTACGGTGTGGTTTGGGTCACATCGTAGCGGCCTCCAAGGGTCGGTGGCCCGGTCTCAACTAGAAGGGCGCTGCGGGGCTTGACGGGCCGCGTCCATGTAGCTCCAAAGGAGGGGTTTGATGATCCGAGTTGGCGTCCCTTCTGAGCTGACGTGTGGTCATGTTGGGCGTGGACGGTAGTTGCCGGGAACTCCGGTGCCTGCGGCGGCCCAGAAGCCCCGTGAATCAGTGAAGTGGCTGCCGAGGGTGTACCAGGCCGAGTCCGGGTCGGCTAGCGGAGCGGCGAGGCCGGCTGTGGCCAGCCCGCACCGTTGGTGCTGCGGCAGGGTGTAGGGCTGCTCAACCCAGCCAAGCTGGCATTAGCGACATATCTGGTAATCAACGGCAAATGTGAACTCGCTGTGCAAGTTGGCTGCGCGCTGGCGCCCAGCCCTACCGCTCGTCGGAGAGGGAGCCTAGCCAGGGAGTGTCCAAAAGGGGGATTGCCTGCCTGTCGTCCTCCCTGCCAAGTCGTCCGCCGCTAATCCATCGCAGTGCTTGCCGCCAAGGATCACGTCCGGATGTGCACCCCACCTGGTGGGCTTGAATGGCAAGATCCCGTGCTGCTCACCTGTCGTCTTCGGGGACCATGTCACTAATCATGCTCGATAAGCCGCGATTATGAGTCTTGATGTCGCTGAAGCCCTGGAGCGGCGTGCCCACGAGCCCGGATCCGAGCTAGATGCATGCGGGGCCTACGTATGGATCTAGAGGCGGAACGGCCCGGAGTTCCGGCTTATCGATCCGTCCCTCCGCCAACTCGCGATTAATCAAGTTATGGCGGCGCAACAGGAGGGCCCGTCGCGAGTCAATCGAGAAGCCCGACTGTCAGCTCGAAGAAGTAAGTCACTCGGCCTCGAACAGGCAGAGGTGGTCCAAGCGCCAGCAAGGGCAGCTGGATCCACGCCTGTGTCGTTCTGGTACTGCTGTCGGCGTGCGTACAGAGGAGGAGCGGCCGCTCACGCGGCGGCTGTGCACTTCGCCGGCACTGATGGGTTATGGCCTTATGTCGAGGTCTGGCGATCGGTTCGCCGGCACGGTGAGACGAAGACGCGGAAGAGCCGCCGTTCTCTCCGCAGACTCGACCTGGAATGACGACAGGCTCGTCTTCCCCGGCGAGACAGGCATCGCGACGCCGTGGACGTGCTCCGCCACTTCAGGAAACTGCTTGCGGAAGCGGAATTCGAGAACCCGAAGGCGTGGACGACGCGGGCACTACGGACGAACTTCCTGTCCCTGCTCTCGGACCACGGGGTGCCGACAGAGGAAATCGCCCGAATCCTCGGCCGCAACGGCTCGGCCACCACGGAGAAGGTGCACGGCAAGCAGTTGCACCCGGTGATCACAGCGGGCGCGGAGGCCATGGACGAGACCATCGAAGTCGCCCTAGGGGCGGAGGAGCCACCAGACGCCTCCTGCGATGAGCACCACAGATACCAGCACGGCCGCTGGCTGGAGGAATCCGATACGCCTCCGGACTGATGCTCCGGCGGGAGCGGGTGCCCCTCCGTGGGTCGACCCCGGGGGGTGGGCTGGCTCCGGACGGTGGGCCGGCTCTGAGGCGCCCCCTCCGGCCGGGGCGCCGCTCGGCCAGTCGGCGGGGCTCGGCAGCCTGGACCCACCGCCCGAGAGAGGGCCGGAAGGCGGGCCCGATGGTCGCTCAGCCTTTTCGATTACGGGAGTCTCAGGCGTCCCCCATGCGCCCGAGACCGTCGGGCTGCCGTTTCCATGTCTGGCACGCCGTAGGGCACCGTAGCCTTCGCGGCGCCAGCGGATCCCAGCGACGTCTGTGAATTCGACGGCGATGTCGCCCAACAGGTCGGAGTGCTCAACCTGCGTGGGCGGCAGCGGGCAGGTGACCTCACTGGCGTTGAGAACGGGCCACACGCCGGTCACCTCGCCGCGGAAGGACACGCGCACATCCCGGATCGGCTGGTTGGACCCGTTGTGGATCACGGCCTTCGGGACGACCCAGCTGTCGTGGAAAGGGGACGGGGACAGAGCGATGCGTGCGCTGATCATGGACGCCTGCTGCCGCTCCCGCTGCTGTTGCGCCACCTGCTCCCGCTGTCGCTCCAGCTCCCGTTCGCGCTGGAACTTCTGCAGTTCCTCTGCGCGGAGAGCGGATTCCTGCCGCTCCTGCTCCCGTTCGCGCTGGAACTTCTGCAGTTCCTCTGCGCGGAGAGCGGATTCCTGCCGTTCCTCCCGCGCCTTCTGTCGGTGAGCTGAGTAGCTCAGCATCAACCCCGCCAAGCCTGTGAGGAGGCTGAAAACGGCGACAAGGTTCTGCACCATGTCCGGACTCTGGTCCACCGGACCCTGCCATGTCAGCGCGCAACACCGGCCGACGGTCAGACCATCTCAGATGTCCCCCTGCCGCTGCTACGGCGCATCCACCGGATGGGCGCAGGTCGTGGATTGATCCGTTTGGACAGCCTCTGTCTCTAGCCCCCAGCCAGCGCTCAGTAGACGTAGTCACCCCACCCGAAGGTCGCGGCGTACGCTCGCCGCACGGTCTCCCATCCGCGACTGCCGCGGAGGCACACCACGCCGAGCGCAAGGACGAACCATGCCGCCCAGCCCCCGGCGATGATCAAGGCCCACCGGGCCCGGAGGCGAGCGCGCAGGCGGTGAGAGGACGACTGTGAGGGCGAGCCCGATGTGCGCCCCGACGATGTCGTACGGACCGCTTCTCGTACGGTCCGCCGCTCTGCGGCCAGGTCCCGGGCGTACTGCCCGGCGGGGAGGGGGCGGCGTCACCGGCCTCGGTGGCGATGTCAGTGCGTGTCATGGGGTCCTCGAGATTACGTTCCCCCGGCGCCGCGCTACGGCGGTCCTTCGGTGACGGGTCCCCCGGCCCCGTTCGCTCCACCCTCGGGAAGCAATGGCCGGTGGCCCCCCGATCGGCTGCCGTCCCCACCC
>NZ_JBPQTS010000212.1:0-9741 GCF_051386455.1 Streptomyces sp. URMC 124 | reverse complement strand
CCGCCCTACCCCTCCCGCGGGAATCCGGCCCGTACGACGAAGCCGCCCTCCCGCGTCGCATGCGCCTCCAGCGTTCCGCCCAGGCTCTGCGCCCGTTCGCGCAGCCCCACCAGGCCGTGCCCGCCGCCGGGCAGCCCGGGCGCCGGTACGGCCGCGTCCGGCGGTCCGTTGCGGATCTCCACCAGCAGCGTCTCCGCGGCGTCCTCCGCCAGCCGTACGCGGACGTGTGCGCCCGGCGCGTGCTTACGGGCGTTGGTCAGTGCTTCCTGCACCGTGCGGAACGCCGCCCGCTCGATGGCCTCGGAGCGCACCGTCCGCTCGTCGCACGCGTTCTCGTACGTCACGTCGAGCGCGCTCAGCTCGATCAGCCGCGGCAGGTCCGCGAGGCGCGGCTGCGGGGTGAGCTCCTCGGTGTCGGCTCCGGCGGCGCGCAGGATGCCGACCATGTGCCGCAGCTCCTCCAGTGTGCGCACGGACAGCTCGCGGATCTTGCGGGTCGCCTCGCGCGCCCCGGCGTCCCCCGTGCTGATCTGCACGGCACCGGCCTGCAGGCTGATCAGGCTGACCTGGTGGGCGACGACGTCGTGCATCTCGCGGGCGAGGCGGGCGCGCTCGGTGGCCAGGACCTGGTCGGCGAGCAGCCGGTCCTCGCGCGCCCGACTGCGCGTCAGCTCGTCCAGCCGGGCGGCGAGCTCGCGCCGTGTGCGGGTGAGCAGGCCGAGCGCGACGGGCGTGGCGGCGGTGACGCACGCGTCGACGAACTGCAGGGCCACCTCGCGCCGGTCGGCGAAGGACAGCTCCGAGATGGGGTACGGCAGGAAGTGCGCGACGGCGAGCAGCGCCGCCGCCCCCACGAGCAGCCGCCGGTCCGGGCGCAGCGTCGCCACCGTGTACAGCGCGATCATCGGGGCGAACCAGATGTAGCCGATGTAGATGCCGGGCAGCGTCACTGCGTAGACGGCGAGCGGGAAGCGCCTGCGCCACAGCAGGGCGACCGCGGCCGCGAGCGACACCCCGAGGTCGAGGCCCGGGCCCGGCCCGTTGACCAGCACCGCGTCCAGGGCGGCGATCAGCACGGGCACCACCAGCGGCAGGGCGGTGCGCACCCGCGGGGGGAGCCGGGCGCCGAGCCGGAGGCCGGCGGGCGCGGTCACGCGGCGCCACCCGGCGGCGCCGCGGCGCTCCGGGACGGTCCGGCACCCTGTCCTTGTCCTTGTCCCTGTCCCTGTCCTTGTCCCTGTCCTTGTCCCTGAGGTTGCGACCGCCCCTGCACGGTGACGAGCCCGGCCCGGTCGGCGACGATCGCGGCCTGGACGCGGTTCAGGCCGCCGAGCTTGCCGAGCACGGCACGGACGTGGTCCTTGACCGTGCTGGGCGCGAGCCCCATGCGCTCCGCGATCTGCGGGTTGGCCAGCCCCGCGCCGAGGTGCGCGAGCACCTCCCGTTCGCGCGGGGTGAGCGCCGCCACGGCCTCGGCGGCGGTCGTCTCGGCCTCGGAGGCGAGGTAGCCGCCGATGACCGCGCGGGTCACGCCGGGGTCCAGGACGCTGCCGCCCGCCGCGAGGGTCCGTACGGCCTGGACGAGCTGCTCCGGGTCGGTGTCCTTGAGGAGGAAGCCGGTCGCGCCGCCGCGCAGGGCCGCCGCCAGGTACTCGTTGGCGTCGAAGGTCGTGAGCATGGCGACGGCGGGCGGCTGCGGGGTGTCGCGCAGTGCGCGCAGGACGGTCAGCCCGTCGACGTCCGGCATCCGGATGTCGAGGAGGACGACGTCGGGGGCGCAGGCGCGCACGGTGGCGACGGCCTCGCCGCCGCCGCAGTCGGCGACCACCTCGATGTCGGGGGCCGTGCCCAGGATCATCCTCAGCCCGGACCGGACGAGCTGTTCGTCGTCCACCACGGCAACACGGATCACCGGCCGTTACCTCTTCCGCTGCCTCTGCCACGCCCGCTGCCCGGTGTCATGCCGCACGCTCCCTGCTCGTCCGCGCCTCGTTCACGACCGGCTAGAGCCGGTTCTTCGTGCTCCGGTTCCGGCCACGCGCCGTGCTCCGGTTCCGGTCACGCCTCCAGCCTGCCGCACGGTTCCGACAACCAGGGCCGAAAACGGAACGTGGCGCTCCCCTCCCGCCGCGCCCTGCGTCGCCCGCCCGTCCCCCCGATGGGCGGAGGCACCCCCTCCGATCGGCGGGGGCGAGCCGGGACTCACGGGGGATTCCGCGGGGGCGTGCGCGCGGGCAGAGTGCTGTCCGTACTGCAGCATGCCGGGACTGACCTACCGGCAGTGAGGTGCTGCGGCACACGGCCGCGGGGCGCCGCATCCCCCACAGGCGGCGGCCCACGGCCGGGGGAAAATCCCCTCTGCACACAGGGGTATGCACAGGGGGCCGAAGCCGCGCTGCGCCGCCGTTTACATGGGCGGCGCCGCCGGCGCCGGCCCCAGCGTCGTCGTGCCCGGCGCGGCCCGGTGCCCCAGCCCCGTGCGGTACGCGTCCAGCGCCGCCTCGACCCGCCCCGTGCGCCGCAGCAGATCGCCCAGCAGCCGGCACAGATCGGCCAGGTCGCCCGCCGCCCCCGTGCGCTCCAGCAGCGACAGCGCCGCGCAGTAGTGCTCCTCCGCCGACTCCGTGAGCCCGCGCTCCTCCGCGATCAGCCCCAGCAGCCGGTGCGCACCGCCCGCGTGCACCGCGCCGCGCTCGGCACCGAGCGCCGACGGCGACAGCAGCGGGCTCAGCAGCCGCTCCGCCTCGCCCGCCTTGCCGCGCCGCCGCAGCACGTCGGCCAGCTCCACCTCCACCTGCACGGTGAACAGCGCCGCCCGCTTGGACGCCAGCATGTCGCGCGCCGTGCGCAGCTCGCTCTCGGCGCCCTCCAGGTCGCCGTTCTGCGCGCGGACGTAGCCGCGCATCCAATGGCAGTGCGCGAGCTCGGTGCGGATGTGCAGCTGCTGGTAGAGCTCCTGGGCCTTGGCGAGCGAGGCGTCCGCCTCCTCGATGCGGCCTTCGGCGATCAGGGTGCGGGCCACGCCCCGGTGCATGCCGGCGACGAGCGCCGGATCGTCCACCTGGGGCGCCAGCGCGAGCGCCAGCTCCGCGGCGTGCGCTGCTCGCGCGTGCGCCCCCATGTCCATGTACGGGGCGATGGAGGCCGTGTAGAGGAGCAGCAGCGCGTCCGGATCGTGCAGCCCCGAGGCGTTCAGCTCGTCGAGCGCCGATTCCAGCAGGTAGCAGGCGTAGCGCAGCTCCCCGGCCAGGAGGTGGGCGGTGGCGCGGCCGCGCAGCGCGGGGACGCGGCGCGGCAGCGGCTCGTCGGCCAGCAGTGCCTCGGCGGCGGCGTAGTGGTCGCGTGCGGGGGAGAGGTCGCCGGTCTCCAGGGCGCAGTCGCCCAGCCCGAGGAGCGCGGCGGCCTGCTCGGGGACGAGTTCCGCGCGGGCCGCTTCCTCGTGCAGCGCCGCGTAGAGCGCGGCGGCGTCCTCGGCGGCGCCGGTGGCCAGGGTGCGGCGGGCGTCGGTGAGGCGCAGGCGCAGCCCGGTGGCCAGGTGGGCGGGGCGGCCGGTGGTGAGCTCGTCGACGGTGGTGCCGAGCCGCTCGGCGAGGTGACGCAGGGCGGTCTCGGAGGGGCGGACGCGCCCGGACTCCAGGGTGGAGATGTAGGCGGCCGTATAGGCGGGCTCGGCCAGCTGCCGCTGGGTGAGGCCCTTGGCCGTGCGCAGCCGCAGCACGCGCCGGCCGATCTCGGCGGGCTCGTCCGCCCGTATGCCGTGGGTGCTGTTCTCGGCCACTGCTGCCCCTCGGTAGGTTACGCCGTGCATGAGCGATGTGAGCTACGTGAGGATGGAACCATGCCGGACGGTCTCGACGGGCAGCATCTCGTGGGGGGCGCACAGAGGCTCGGAGGGGCGCTCGGCGAGGCACCGGCCGGAGCGGCGGTGCCCTCGGTGACCGGCCGGCACCGCCAGCCCGGCCTCGTCCTCACCGACCACCACTTCGACGTGCCGCTCGACCACGACGCCCCCTCCGGCGAGCACATACGCCTCTACGCGCGCGAGGTCGTCGCCTCGGCCCGGCAGCACGACGAACTGCCCTGGCTCCTCTACCTCCAGGGCGGCCCCGGCTTCCCCGCCGGACGCCCCGTCGGCCGCGAGAACTGGCTCGACCGCGCCCTGGAGGACTACCGCGTCCTCCTCCTCGACCAGCGCGGCACCGGCCGCTCCACCCCCGCCACCCGCCAGACGCTCCCGCTCCGCGGCACCCCCGCCCGGCAGGCCGACTACCTCGCGCACTTCCGCGCCGACTCCATCGTCCGCGACTGCGAGCACATCCGGCGGCAGCTGACCGACGGCCGGCCCTGGACCGTCCTCGGCCAGAGCTTCGGCGGCTTCTGCGCGGTCACCTACCTCTCGTACGCGCCCGAGGGCCTGGCCGAGGTGCTGATCACGGGCGGTCTCCCGGGCCTCGACGCCGACGCGGACACCATCTACCGCGCCGCCTACCCGCGCATGGAGCGCAAGACCCTCGCCCACTACGACCGCTATCCCGGCGACGAGGCAGCCGCCCGCCGCATCGCCGCCTACCTCGCGCAGCACGAGGAAGTGCTCGCCGACGGCACCCTCCTGACCGTCGAGGCCTTCCAGCAGCTCGGCATCCTCCTCGGTACCGGCGACGGCTCGCACCGGCTGCACTACCTCCTCGAGGACGCTTTCGTCGACACCACCGCCGGGCCGCGGCTCTCCGACGCCTTCGGAGAGGAGGTCGCGGCGATCCTCTCCCGCGCCCACTGCCCGCTCTACGCACTGCTCCACGAGGCCATTTATGCCCAGGACGGGCAGCCGACGCACTGGTCGGCCGAGCGCGTCCGCGCGGAGTACCCGCAGTTCGACCAGCAGCACGCCGACGGCGGCCGCTTCCTGTTCACCGGGGAGACCGTCCACCCCTGGATGCTGCGCACCCACCCGGCCCTGCGCCCGCTGCGCCGCACCGCCGAACTCCTCGCCGAGCGCAAGGGATGGACGCCGCTGTACGACCCCGAGCGCCTCGCCCGCAACACCGTGCCGGTCGCGGCGGCGGTCTACCACGACGACCTCTACGTCGACACCGAGCACTCGCTGCGCACGGCCCGCGCGATCCGGGGGCTGCGGACGTGGGTCACCGACGAGTACGAACACGACGGCGTACGGGCGAGCGGACGGGTCGTGCTGGACCGGCTGCTGAGGCTCGTACGGGACGACGCGTGAGGTCTCCCGAAGGTTCTTGAGGTTCCTTCGTCCCGTCCATTGCCGGGTGCCTCCCGCGCCCCCTACGTTAAGCCGCGCCTTAAAGCGACTTGACCCGCCGCTTAACAAGGCGGCGGAGCTCGGGAGGAACCCCCCATGAGACGACGAATACCCCTCGCGGCCGGCGGTGTGGCCCTCGCCGCGGCCCTGGCGGCGACGCTCACGTCCCCCGCGGCGGCAGCGAGACCGGACGGACCCGGCAGCCCCGACCGTTCCACCCGCACTGCCTCGTCCGAACGCACGCAGGACGTCGAGTACTTCACCGGCCCCGACGGCCACCCCCGTCACACCACCATTCCCGCGTCACGGCCCCTGCCGCGCCCCCTCGCTCCCACCGCGAAGGGCGACGGGGCCGTCACCCCGGTCGTCACCAACGGCCCCGTCGGCTCCAAGCTCGACGTCGTCTTCATCGGCGACGGCTACACCGCCGACCAGCAGGACGCCTTCCACGCCGCCGTGCGCACCAAGTGGGCCAAGATGTCGGCCGTCGAGCCGTACGCGTCCTACGCGAAGGCCTTCAACGTGTGGGCCGTCGACGCCGTCTCCCGCGAATCCGGCGTCACCAACGACCCGGCCAAGGGCGTCACGAAGGACACCGCCCTGCGGTCGTACTTCTTCTGCGACGACGTGGAGCGGCTGCTGTGCGTCGACACCGCCCGGGTCGAGTCGTACGCGGCGAAGGCGCCGGCCGCCGACCTCGTCGTCGTGCTGTCCAACTCCGCCAAGTACGGCGGCGCCGGCTACAACGACGTGGTCTCCCAGGCCGGTTACGACGGCATCGCCACCGCCTCCTCCGACCACCCCAAGTCCGACCAGGTCGCCGTCCACGAGACCGGGCACTCCCTGGGCAAGCTCGCCGACGAGTACCAGTACGACGAGTACGGCACGTACACCGGCGCCGAGCCGGGCGACATCAACATCAGCACGCTGGACGCGGGGCAGCAGAGCGCGCAGCGCAAGAAGTGGTACCGCTGGATCGGGCGGACGTCACCGGACGGCGGCACGGTTGGCTCGTACGAGGGCGGCGGCTACTACCCCAAGGGCCTCTACCGCCCCACCGAGAACTCGATCATGCGCACGCTGGGGCGGGAGTTCAACCTGCCGGGGCGCGAAGCGATGATCGCGGGCTTCTACCGCCACGCGAGCGTGCTCAGCAGCGACAGCGGCCCGAACGGGACGGTCTCGCGCCGCGAGCGGGTCGTCGTGCGGCCGGTGGTGCCCACGGTGACCGTGCGCTGGTACGTGGACGGGCTGGAGGCCGTGGCCGCCCGCGGCCGGACCGAGATCGTTCCGCGGGCGCTCGGCGTGCCCGGCGACGGCCGCCCGCACACGGTGACGGCGCGCGCCGTCGACCGCACGGACGCGGTCCTCGACCCGGAACTGCGCAAGAGGCTGGCGGGGACGCTGACGTGGAGGGTCACGCGGTGAGAAGCATGAAGTGAAGTCCGCCGCAGCGCGCGCCTTGTGAGGGTCGCCGGGGGGACTGCGCGAACAGCCGCGTCCGGCCCGCGTCCGGCCCGCGTCCGGCCTGTGTCCGGCCCGCAGCCGGCCCGCAGCCGGACCGGCCGGGAAGACGGCGCGGGCGAACCGGCCGCGCGTCCGTGCTTGCGGGCGCGCGGTCCGGGGGACGTGAATGCCATGCGCGCTGCCGACCCCTCGCCCCCACCGCCCGCCATACGCAAGGCCGGCCCGGCCGCAGCCGGCCGGCCCGCACGTGGCACCACCGCGATCCTCGTCATCGCCTGCACGGCCCAGTTCATGGTCATCCTCGACGTGTCGATCGTGAACGTGGCCCTCCCGGCGATCCACGCCGAACTCTGCCTGAGCACCGCCGGCCAGCAGTGGATCGTCAACGCCTACACCCTCGCCTTCGCCGGCCTGCTGCTCCTGGGCGGCCGCGCGGCCGACCTCGTCGGCACCCGCCGCGCCTTCCTCACCGGCGTCACCGCCTTCACCCTCGCCTCGCTGGTCGGCGGCTTCGCCCCCGGCGGCCCCCTGCTGATCGCCGCCCGCGCCGTACAAGGCGTAGGCGGAGCCGTCCTCGCGCCCGCCACCCTCACCCTGATCATGCGGACGTTCACCGAACCGGCCGCCCGGACCCGCGCCATGGGCGCCTGGAGCGCGGTCATGGCGGCGGGCGGGGCGGTCGGCGGCGTCATCGGCGGCGTGCTCACCGAGTACGCGGGGTGGCGGTGGGTGCTGTTCGTCAACGTCCCCATCGGCGCGGGGCTGCTGGCGGCGGCCCTCGTGTGCGTACCGTCCGCCCCCACCGCGCCCGCCGGCCTGCGCCGCCTCGACCTGCCCGGCGCCATGACCGTCACCGCCGGACTGACCGCCCTCGTGCACGGCACCATCGCCACTGAGACGCACGGGTGGGGCGCGCCGCACGTGTGGGGGTCGTTCGTCACCGGGACGCTGCTGCTCGCGGCGTTCGTCGCGATCGAGAGCCGCGTCGCCCACCCGCTCGTACCGCTCGCAGTCCTGCGCCGCCGCACCCTCGCCACCGCCAACCTCCTCGTCCTGGGCATGGGCGCGGCCGCGTTCTCGATGTGGTTCCTGCTCTCCCTGTACTTCCAGCAGGTGCTGGGCCGGAGCGCCATCGGCGCGGGCCTGTCCTTCCTGCCCGGATCGCTCGCGATCGTCGTGGGCGCCCAGGTCTCCACCCGCCTCATCGCCCGCACGGGGCCGCGCCCCCTGATCGTCACGGGCATGACGATCAGCACGGCCGGCTTCGTGTGGCTGTCGCGCATCGGCGAGGCGGGCGGGGGAAGCGGCGCCGGGTCCGGTGCCGGGTACGCGAGTGCCGTGCTCGCCCCGTTCGTCCTGGCCACCCTGGGTGCGGGCCTGTCCCTGGTGCCCGTCACGGCCGCCGCCACCACCGGAACGGCACCCGCCGAGGCGGGCCTGGCCTCCGGGCTCGTCAACTCCTCCCGCCAGATCGGCGGCGCGCTCGGCCTGGCCGCGCTCACCACGCTCGCCGCACACACGACGGCGGCCCGCGCGTCCGGCGACACGGCCACCGACCTGGCCGCCGGCTACGGCAGGGCGCTGCTGATCGCCTCCGCGTTCACGGCGTGCGCGGCGCTGGGGGCACTGGCGCTGCCGGGCCGCCGGAGCAATGCCAAGGCCGAGACCACGTGACGGAGGGCTCCGTGTCAGCTCCGTTCCCGGTATCGAGCTGCCGTCGTCGCGGCGCCCTTGAGCGTAAACCGGGCGCCCCGGCTGCCCGCTGCTCCCTGATCAGGGACGATGCGTCTGATCGCGGAGGCAGAGGCCGCCGCCCGGGAAGGGAAGCACGTTGATGAGTGGGTTCGGCAGGAGACAGGACGTCAGGCAGGTCGACGCGGAACGGATCCTCGCGGAAGCGCGCAAGGCCCTCTTCGTGATGGCCGGTTTCGTGGCCCTCCTCTGGGCGGTTCAGCTCGTCAACTGGAGCAGCGACTACGCCCTCTCCCGCGACTACGGCATCGCCCCGGGCGACATCGGCAGGCTTCCCGACATCTTTGCCGCCTCCTTCCTCCACTGGAACTGGATGCACATCGAGGCCAACTCCGGCCCTCTCTTCGTCTTCGGCTTCCTCGCCGCCTACCGCGGCGTGGCCCGCTTCCTCGGGCTGAACGTCCTGGTGGCGGTCACCTGCGGCCTCGCGGTGTGGGTGTTCGAGGACGAGACCCACCGGACGGTCGGCGCCAGCGGCCTCGTCTACGGGTTCTTCGCTTACGTCGTCGTCCGGGGCCTGATCGACCGGCACCTGATCGACACCGTCATCGGCGTCGTCATGGGCGCTTCGTACGCCTACCTGCTCACCCTGGCGGTCCCCGGCACCCCCGGCATCAGCTGGCTCGGCCACCTGGGCGGCCTGATCGGCGGCGTGGCGGGCGCATGGCTCTTCCGAGACCGAGCCGGAACCCGGGCCCGCAAGCGGGACGGCACCGGGAGCCCCGCTCCGGCCGCCCCGGCCAACCTTCCGGCCCGCACAACGGACAACCCGCGAGCGGCCCTTTACAAGGAGCTAGACGACCTGGGGTTGTTGTAGGCGGCGGTCGGCATCGTGGGGGCGGGGGCGTGTCGCTTACCCGCCGAAGGAACTCCTGAGGTCGCAGACCTCTGCTCAGGCCACTGTGGCAGTCGGCTGCCGTCCGGGGTCGCTTATCTACCGTCCTACGACCCGGGTCGGTTGATTTCCGCCCCCGGAAGGCCGCCACCCCCACCATCCACAGCCGGACGAGTGACCACGACGGCGGCGAGCCGAGCGAAGCGCCCACGACGGGCTCAGGCACATCGCGGCAGCTGCCGGCTCCCCCTCAGCCACGACCGGAGCGCAAGGTCTCCTCACGCAGCCGCATCCGCGACGGCAGGAGTACGGCGGCCGACCTCCCACCGGCCGCACAGCCAACGCTCCCGGCCCGAGCCCCCACCTCTCCCCCTGCTGCCGGCCTGTTCTGACCCGCACCCGGCCCGCGGATCCCAGC
>NZ_JBPQTS010000211.1:0-9902 GCF_051386455.1 Streptomyces sp. URMC 124 | reverse complement strand
GCCCTGCCCGCTGCCGCCCCCGGCCGACATCGAAGGCCCCGCGGCGCCCGCCGGTCCCGCGCGCAACGACGTCCTGCGCTGCTGAGAAGGCCCGCGCCCGCCCCGGCCCGTCCCCGGGCGGCGCACGTGCGGACTCCCTTCACATCAGCAGGCACGAGAGCAGAGAGACGTCATGCCCCTCGATCCCGCGCGCGTCCTGAGTGCGTATCTGCGTGCACAGGCCTACCGCGCCCCCGGACCGGACCCCAAGACCACCCCCACCGACGGTGAGCACCCCCCGGGTGCCGTGAGCCCCCTGCGCGACGCGGACCCCGCGTCCCCGGCCGAGGAGAAGCCTCCTGCCGGACCCGGCGCGGGCGTCCCCGTCGCGGAGGCCGAGCCGGCCGCGCCCCGCGGTGCACCGCCCACGCGGCCCGGCCTCTTCGCCCGGCTGCTGCTGTACGTACGGCAGGAGTAACCGGGCCCACCCGGCGGGCCGCCCGCTCCCGGCACCGGGAGTGGGCGGTCGCGCGCTCCGTCCGCCGGTGCCGGCCGGTGCCCTTTCAGGTGAAGCCGGTCCCCTTTCAGGTGAAGGGGGAGGCCCGGCCCGTCCGTGGCCCCCCGGCGCCGGGAAGGGGAATGCCCGTCGACGCTGATGAGGGAGAATCCATGCCGACCGACGATGTCGCGCGATTCCTTGGCGCCCTGAGCCCGGCCCACCGCGAGGAGGTCGGGCGCCAGCCGCGCGAGCGGCAGGAGAAGCTGGCCGCCGCCTGGGAGAAGGAGCTGCGCGAGGACACCGACCTCGACACGCTGAGCGAGCTGTCCCCGGCCGCCGCCGAGAGCGAGGCGGCCAGGCGGGTCGTCGAGGGCGGGGGCGGCGGCGGGGCGTAGGCGCGCCGACCGCCCGGCGTTCCCGCCCTCAGCCCTCGTGGGCGCAGACCACGAACGCCCGGAGCGACTCGCCGCCGCTGCTGGTGTTGGTGCCGCGGGTCACCCACTGGGTGCCCTGGGCGAACGAGTCCGTGAGGTAGACGTGGTGCGCCGAGGTCTCGCCGCCGCCCGAGATCGGTACGTGACCGGACGGGCAGATGGCGACGGCGGGGGCGTTCACCCCCGGGGCGACCTCGACGGGGTCGCCGAAGACCTGCCGGAAGCCGCCGGCCGGCACGCCGGTCACCGTCGGGTTGGGCGTCGACCGGGGAGCGGGGAGGATGCCGGGCCCGCCGTGGTGCTCGCTGTGGGCGGTTGCGGTTGCGGTCGCCACCCCGCCGGCGAGGACGACGGCGGCGACGCTCACCAAGCTGACGAAGCGTTTCATCGTTCCCCCTCGAGGATGCGGAATCACTAATTCCCTGATGTTACGGAGGGTGTTCGCGTGGTGACAAGGGGTTGAGGTAGCACTGCGGCGCACGCCGGGGGCGGCCACGGCGCGCACGCCGCCGACAGGTTTCAACCGGGCCGCGGCAGGTGAGAGCCCGTCACCCGGCACGGGCTCACGGCCGCGCGGTCCGGTGCCGTTGCCCGTCCAGGGCGTGGGGCAGGCCCCTGCGCCACCGCCGGAGGTCGTCGGCCTTCAGAGCCGCGTACTCCGGTGCCTCGTAGCCCGCGAACGTCGGCACCCCCGCCGCGCCCCCGGCCCCTGCCGCCGCGACCACCGCGGCGGCGGCCCGCCGGCCGGCCTCGTTCGCCGTCTCCATGGACGTGAAGTCGATGTTGCTGTAGGTGCGCACGTAGTCGGCCGCGAGGAAGAGGTTGCCGACCGCCGTCGCGGCGTCGGGGCGCAGCTCCCAGGAACCCGCGGTGTTGAGCAGGTACGGGTCGTCGTTGGTCAGTCCGCCGCGCCCGTCCTCGGCGATCGCCTCGTCCAGGTACCAGGTGTGCACCAGGTCCTCGGGCAGGCCCCTCCCGGCGGTGCCGCCGGCGTGCTGCTGCATCTGCGCCCACACCTCGCGGGCCACTTCCGCGCGGGTGCACCGCCGGGCCGGCCTGCCGTGGACGACGCCCGGCGTGTCCCAGTCGGAGATCACCACCGACAGTGATTCGACGGCCCGGCCGTCGCCCCACGCGCGGGCGAACGGGGCGCGCCAGAACCGCGACTGGGGCACCGAGACCAGCTTCCACGGCGAGTCGACGTGGACGATGTGCCCCTTGAGCACCGGCGCCGGGCGGTTCAGGAAGTACTGGATGCCGTTGCACCACGTCTGCTGCAGGCCGTCCATCGCGGCCAGGCGCGGGTCGGCGGCGCGCAGCGCCCGGTCCCAGAGCGCGGACGCACGGTCGGAGGGGACCGCGGCGACGAACCAGTCCGCCTCGATCCGGGCGGGCGAACCGCCGGGGGTGCGGGCGCGGGCCGCCGCGATCCGCCCGCCGCGCAGCTCCAGCGCCTCCACGGACCAGCCGAAGACGAACCGGACGCCGAGGCCGCGCAGATGGGCCGCCCACGGATCGATCCACGCCTCGCTGGTGGGCCCGTGGAAAATACGGTCGAAGGGGCCGTCGCTGCCCCGTTCCGCCAGGTCGTAGAGGATCGACTCCAGACCCTGGCCGCAGGTGCGGGCGCTGGCGTTCGCCGGGCGGAGGGCCTGCAGGAGCTGCACGCCCCCGCCCAGGAGGCGCTGGTAGTCCCGGGACATGCGCCCGGCCTCGATGTAGTCCCACCAGCCCACGTGCTCCCACTGGCCGAACCGCCGTTCGTCGCAGCTGGTGAAGAGGATCAAGGCCTGCCGGGCGAAGAAGGCCGCCTCCTGCGGCGGCAGGTGGAGGGACAGCTCCAGCGCACCGGCAAGTGACCGCACCAGCAGGCCCAGGTCTCCCAGGGGCGGCTTCAGCGGCTGGAGGGGTACGGGGACATCCGCCCGGCTGCCCGTGCGGGACAGCTCCATCCACTTCACCGTGGTCAGGTTGTCGAAGACGGAGCCGCCGCCGGGCAGGGGGATGCGGCGCAGCGTGTCGGGCAGGTTGTGGTAGAAGCCGAAGACCCCGCGGTGCCCGTGCTCACCGGGCAGGTCCCGGCGGCCCCCGGTGCCGGTGTGCGGCACGTACAGCGAACGGGCCTTGCCACCGGGGACGGCGCGGCGTTCGTAGACGGTGACGTCGAAGCCGCGTTCGGCGAGCTCGTGCGCGGTGGTCATGCCGCCGACCCCGGCACCCAGCACGGCCACGCGGCGGCCCGCGCGGCGCCCGGCCGGTGCGCGGCGCTCCGCGGGGCGGGCCGTGGCGGACGGCGGGAGCACCGCGAGCGGACCCGCCGCCCCGGCCGCGGCCGCCGCATAACGAAGGAGGTCCCGGCGTGAAGTGTCCGCCATCTGTCGTCACCTTTCGCGTGCTGCACGGGTGGGTGAAGGAGGAGAAGAGGGCTATGGGGCGGTCCCGGACGACGCTAGGCGGCCGGTGGGAGACGGGGGCGGTAACGGCGGGAACTCCACCGATCGGGTTGCGGCGAGGGGGCACCGTCGCGCGGGCCACCGGCCCGGCACCCTCGAACGTCAGTGGCCACGCGCGGCCGCGCACACCGGGCGGCCTATCGTGTACCGCTGCCGTCCACGCCGGGACGGCCCGACGGGAGAGGCGGCCGCGTGCCGGACACGTACAAGAGCATGCTGGACGCCGGGCTGAACAAGGCGTTCGACGTGTGGTCCAGCTATCTGGACGCCCGCACCGGCGAGGATCCCGCGGTCCGTGACCGGCTGCGCTCGGCACTGGAGTCGGCCCGCGCGGCCGCCGCCGGGGGAGACTCCGTCACCGCACGCACGCTGGTCGCGGACATGTACGACGACGCCCGCGCGGCAGGCCTGCGCTGGGCTCCGTCGCCGCCGCGCCCGTGCGAGGCCGACCGGCAGGCGCGCGACTACGCCAAGGACGACCTGCGGCACGTGCTCCCCGTGGAGTTGCGCGAGCACCTCGACAGCATCGCGATCTACCTGAGCGTCACGGGCCGCCGCCTGCGGACCGCCCCGGACATGGACGACGCCACCCGCCGGGACATCGGCTACATCACCGCCCGCGCCGGGATGGCCCTCGACCTGGCCCACGCGGCAGCAGCACAGCACGAACTCGAACGCCTCAAGGCCATCGCGCGGCGCTGGGGCGTGGAGCGCTAGGGCCGCGGCCGCAGCTGTCCTGGGGCGGAGCAGTCGGAGAACGTGCGGGCCGGTAGCCTCCGTCACCATGATGCGCGCTTGGATCCTGCCGATGTCGCTCGTGATCTGCGGCTCCGTCGCTGCGGCCGCACCGGCCGCTAGCGGGTCCCCCGGCGTGGCCGTTTCCCTGCTGGCGGTGTTCGCCCTGCTCGCCGGGCTGCACTCGCCCCTGGCGTTCCCGCGGTCGATCGGTGCGGCGGAGGCGCAAGGGCGCAGCGCGGCCGACGGACGGCCGGTCGTGTACTGGAGGGCGGGCTGCAAGTACTGCCTGCGGCTGCGGATCCGGCTGGGCCGTGACGCCCGCCGGCTGCATTGGGTCGACATCTGGCGCGACCCCGCCGGGGCGGCGGCGGTGAGGGCGGCCAACGACGGCAACGAAACGGTGCCCACGGTCATGGTGGCGGGCCGGCCGCACACCAACCCGGACGCCGCATGGGTACGCGCCCGGCTCTCCTCCTGACCCACGCAAGGGCGTCCGCCCTGTCGAGCGCATAGGCGTATCCCGGGGCGTGCAGGTGGAGGACGATCCGGCAGTTCTTCCGGGCATCGGCGGGTTTGGAACCCACACACCGGCGCCTGGGCGCGTCCAGCCCAACTCAGGTCGATCCGCGCGCAGTTCGGCGCCAAGCCGCCGCAGCCAGTGGTGGCTGGTTTGCCGTGGGGACCGGAGGGCCGGAGCGGCCTTAGCGTGTGGTGGGCGCTGCGGCCCGCTCTTCGGGGAGGAGACCGGATGGCAACGGCGAGAGGCGGATCCGGCGCGTACGAGCGCGCCTACGACCGCGACAGGCTGCGGCGGTTCCTGTCGGGTGAGGCGGTGGGGGAGGGGATCTCCCGCCGTGGCGTGCTGCGCCTCCTGGGAGCGGCGAGCGCCACCGGGGCCGTGGCCTCGCTGCCGGGCCTCGCGGTCGCGGGGCCCGCGGCGGCTGCGGAAGCGCCGAGCCGGCCGGACCCGCCGGACCGGCCGGGAATCGTCAAACCCCTGCCCACCGAGCTGTTCACGATCCGGGGCACGAACGCGGAGACCAACTGGGCGGCGCTGCGGGGCACGGGCTATCACACCCCCATCGACCGCTTCTTCGTCCGCAACCACACGGCGACGCCCGTCCTGGACCCGGCCCGGTGGCGCCTGACGGTGTGGGGCAGCGGGCTGCGCGGCGGCCCGGTGGAGTTCTCGTACGCGGACCTGCGCGCGCTGCCCGCCGTGACGACGAGCGTGTGCCTGGAGTGCGCGGGCAACGGCCGGAGCTACTACACCACCCAGCAGGGCGACGCGGTCACCGGCACCCCGTGGACGATGGGCGCCGTCGGGGCCGCACGCTGGCGGGGCGCGCGCCTGTCGGACGTCCTGCGCCTGGCGGGCCTGTCGGCACGGGCGGTGGACGTGATGCCGCGCGGCCTGGACGCGGCGTTCGTCACCGGAGGGACCGACCACGGGCGGGTGCGCAGGCCGATGCCGGTGGAGAAGGCCCTCGACGACGTCCTGCTGGCCTACGAGATGAACGGCCGCCCGCTCGCCCCGGACCACGGCAGGCCGGTGCGGCTGGTGGTGCCGTCCTGGGCGGGCATCGCGTCCGTCAAGTGGGTCGGGGACGTCGAGGTGTCCGACCGCCCGCTGTTCTCGCCGTGGAACACCGTCTTCTACCGGCTCTTCGGCCCCGGGCACCCGGCCGGCGGGAGCGCTCCGCTGACCAGCCAGCCGGTCCGCAGCGCCTTCGAACTCGCACCCGGTGCCCGGTTCGCCGCGGGCCGCGGGCACCATCTGACGGGGCGTTCGTGGTCGGGGCAGGGAGGGATACGCCGGGTGGAGGTGAGCACGGACGGCGGCGCCGCGTGGCGGCCGGCCCGGCTGCACGACGCGCCGCGCCCGGGCGGCTGGGTGCGCTGGAGCGCGGACTGGCGTCCGCGCGGCACCGGCCCCGCCCAGCTGCTGGCCCGGGCCACGGACACCGCGGGCAACACCCAGCCCGTCCGGTCCGTCCCGAACGAACAGGGCTACTCCTTCGACGCCGTCGTCCGGCACGCCGTCGAAGTCGTCTGACGCACGGCCGCGCAGGCCGCCCGACGCCCGTCGCCCCGCCCTTGCCCCGCGGACGGCGTCACCCCCGGGCGGCCTGCCGTGCGACGGCCCGCTAGGGTGCCTGCCCATGACCGAACTCGAACCCGCACCCGAACCCGGCTTCCTGCGCACGACCAGGGCGTTCTACGACGCCATCGCCACCGAGTACGGGGACCGCTACCGCGACTCCCTGGTCGCTCAGCCGCTGGAGCGGGCGATGCTCGGCGCCTTCGCCGAGCTCGTGCAGGGGGCCGGCGGGGGAACGGTCGCCGACATCGGGTGCGGCGAGGGCCGTGTGACGGCACACCTGAGCGCCCTCGGGCTGTCCGTGTACGGGATCGACCTGTCGCCGCAGATGGTTGCCCTGGCCCGGCGGACGCACCCGGAGCTGCGGTTCGAAGTGGGCTCCCTGCTGGAGCTGGACGTGCCGGACGGCACGCTCGCCGGGGCCTTGGCCTGGTACTCGATCATTCACACTCCGCAGGAGCTGCTGCCGGAGGTCTTCGCCGAGCTCCACCGGGTCCTGGCCCCCGGCGCCCCCTTGCTGGTCGCCTTCCAGGTGGGCGACGAACCCCTGCACATCGACCGGCCCTTCGGCCACGAGGTGTCGCTCGACTTCCACCGGCGGCAGCCGGACCGCATCGCCGAACTCCTCGGCCGGGCCGGGCTGGTGGTGCGTGCCCGGATGGTGCGCGAGCCGGAGGAGGGCGAAGGGGCTGCGCAGGCCTGCCTGCTCGTCCGGAAACCGGCCTGACGCGGCCCGGCGTCAGCCGGGAACGGCGGTGGGCTCCGGCCGTCCGGCGGGGAGGATCCCGTCGAGGATGATGCCGCAGACCGCGTGCAGTTCGGTGGGCAGGTCCAGGTGGGCGTCCTGGCCCTGCGCCTGGGACCAGCGGTAGAGCGTGCCCAGGTAGACATCGCGCAGCAGGCAGCCGACGCGGTGGGCGTTGACGCCCTCGGGCAGTTCGCCGCGTTCGCGGGCGGATTCGACGACCTTGGCAAATATCTCGCCGGCGTAGGGGGACCCCTGCATCGGCCGCCCGGCCTTCACCCAGGCCATCAGCAGGGAGCGGCCACCGTCCACTCCCTGATCGACCGGGCCGACGTGTTCGGGAGGGTGTCGGGGCCACGACCTCAGCTTCCTGGCCATGGCCGGACTCCTCGACGGCGACCGCCCCGCCGGAGGTGCTCCCCTGCCCCCGTCGACCTACCTGTCCACCTTCGCCGGCGGCGGCATGTTCCAGGCCCTCGGCATCCTCGCCGCCCTCCACGAGCGCGCCCGTTCCGGCCGCGGCCAGGTCGTCGACGCGGCCATGGTCGACGGCGCCGCCATGCTGGACGTGATGACCCGCCGGTGGCGGGACCTCCCGGGCATGACCACCGTCACCGACGCCCCCTTCTCCACCACCTACGCCTGCCAGGACGGCCTGCGCGACCGCCTCGCGGCGGCCTTCGCGAAGCACCCCCGCCACCACTGGACGAAGGTCTTCGACGAGCACAAGGCGTGCGTCGTCCCCGTCCTGGACCCGGCCGGGGCCGCCGGGCACCCGGCCCTGCACGAGCGGGATACCTTCGTCGAGGTGGCCGGCGCCCACCAGCCCGCCCCGTCCCCGCGCTTCAGCCGCACCCCGGCGGCCGTCCCGGCCCCGGCCCCCGCACCGGGCGAACACACCGCCGAGGTCCTGGCGGCCTGGCGGAGCCCGACGGGGGGTACGGACTAGGACCGGCGGCACGGAATCCGGTCCCCGGGACCGATCCGCACTCCCGCGTGCCCGCGTAGCGTGCCCGTCATGAACCCCATCGACACGAGTGGTGTGCTCGACGAAGCGCTGCAGCGCCTGCACGCCTCGGGCCCGGAGCGGCTCGGGCGGCTCACCAACCACGCCCCGATGGTGGCCGAGGCCCTCGTGGCGCACGGCCGGCAGGCCGCGGTGCACCGCTGGCTCGACCGCTACGAGGACCGGCTCGAGGACTTCCCCGCCCCCGTGGCCCCCGTCACCGACGCGGACTGGGCCACGGCGCTGGGGGACCCGCGCCGGGTCGCCGACTGGATCGCCTACTTCGGCCGCTCCCTGTCCGCACAGGACTGGAGGAGCCTCCTCGCGACGTGGTGGCCGCGCCTCCTGCCCGGACTGTACGGAGGGTCGACCCACACCGTGATCAGGACCGGCCACGCCGTACGCGCCCTCCTCGACCACGGGGAGAGCGAGCCCAGGCTGACCGAGCTGGCCCACGCCCTGGGCTACTGGGCCGCCCGGCACCACCCCCTCTCCGGCATCACGTGGCTGCCCGGCGCCACGGACGCGGGAGAGGCCCTGGAGGCCGTGCCGCCGATCCCGGTCCGTGAGGGAGGCTTCCCCACCAGGCTCGCCCTCGTCGGCCGGCTGCCGGTCTGGTCCGGTGAGGTCACCGACCCCGGCACGGCCCGGCAGCGGCTCGCCGAGCTGGTCCGCGCCACGACCCACCGCTACGCCACCCACGGCCACGGCGAGGCGACCATGCTGGTCCACGCGGCCACGGCCCCCAACGCCGTCCTGCGCAGCCTGCCCGCCCTCCCGCCCGCCCTGTGGGCGCCGAGCCTGCACGCCGCCTGGCGGGCCTCGGCCGCGGTGACGGCGATGTACGCGCCGTCACAGCCCGTCGCCCCGGTGCCTCCCGGCCGCGTCTCCGCGGAAGACGTCCTCGAACGCGCCCTGACGCACGGCGACGAGCACGTCATCAAGCTCACCGACACCGCACTGGACGTCGGCGACGAACAAGCACTCGCCGCCGCCCTGCGCGCCGTCGAACTGAGCACTCCCCTCTCCTGACCCCGGACCTTCGGAGACACAGCGGCCCCAAGTCTCACGTCCGCCTCACCCGTCCGGCGGAAGGAGACCGGTCAAGGGACCGGCGTCCTGCCGCCGGGACCGGGGGAGTGGTGAAGGTGGGGCCAACGGGGCCGGAGCGGACCGAAGTTGCGTAGCCGGCACTCGTTCGGCCCAATACGTGGTGCGCCGATCGGGGTAAGGGACATGTGGTACCCGGCCGGTATCAGGTGTCTCGGATCCGGCACGCACGCTTCTCGAGCACCCGCCCGGCGTACGGCAACAGGGGGCGAGATGAGCACACCCGCACCGATCCGCATTCTGCGCGGCACCGACCTGCTGGACCTCTCCTTCGGCTTCCCGGGACTGACGATCGACGACTCCGGCGGAAGGCGGCGGCTCGTCCGCGCCGATCCGCAGCGGGAAGGGCTGCTGCTCGTCACGTTCGGGCCGCAGCACGTGGTGGAGCAGACGTTCAGCGATCAAGTGCCGGGCGAGTCCCGGGAACTGCCGGTGGACTCCCGGATCAGCGGCAGGAGCGTACTGGTCTTCGAGGTCGGCCCGCAGGACTCGATCGCCTACACCGAGGACGGCCTCCTCGACGCCATGGGCAGGCTCCCGATGCGCGTGGTCGACGCCGCCCGCGAGCCCGACACGGCGCCGCCGACCGTCACCGTCCGCCCGGCCGGCGCTGTCGACGTCACCGCCCGGCCTGTCGACGTCACCGCCCGGGCTGTCGCCCTCGTACACCTCCTTCGCACGACCGCCGAACTGTCCGCCCGCTACGGCCTCGACGCCACCCTCGCGGCCGCCGCCGCGGCAGGAGCCGTCATCGAGACCTCGGCCCCCGACCGCACAGCCGCACCCGACCGCACAGCCGCCCCCGCCGCGCCGGTGGCGATCCGCCCCCAGGACCCC
>NZ_JBPQTS010000210.1:0-10050 GCF_051386455.1 Streptomyces sp. URMC 124 | reverse complement strand
GGGGTCAGCCGGGGGCCGGGGTCCGCCGCGGCGTCCCCGCGGGGCCCAGCTCTTCGCGCAGCCGCGCGCAGGTCCGGCTGAGAATGCGGGATATCTGCATCTGGGAGACGCCGAGGCGTGCGCCGATCTGCTTCTGCGTGAGATTGCCGAAGAAGCGCCAGTACAGGACGTACTTCTCCCGCTCGGACAGCGCCCCGAGCAGAGGCTTGAGGGACTGGCGGTCGACGACGAGGTCCAGCGCCCGGTCCACGCCCCCGAGGGTGTCGGAGAGCGGGAGGTCGTCGGCGCCCAGGACCGGGTGGTCCAGCGACAGCGTGTTGTGCACGCCCTCGGCGGCCAGTCCCCGGCGCACCTCGTCCTCCGACAGGCCGCACTCGGCGGCGAGCTCGGCGGGGCTCGGCCGGGTCCGGGCGCCGCGCTGGCCGAGGGCCGCCTGCGCGGAGCGCACGGCCGTGCGCAGCTCCTGGTCCCGGCGCGGGATGTGCAGCGACCACGCGTGGTCGCGGATGTGCCGCTTGAGCTCGCCGACGATCGTGGGCACGGCGAAGGTCTCGAAGGCGTGGCCGAGCCGCGGGTCGTACCGGTCCACGGCGTTGACCAGGCCCAGCGCCGCGACCTGCCGCAGGTCCGCGGGGCTCTCACCGCTGCTGCGGAAGCGCAGGCTGATGCGTTCCGCCATGGGCAGCCAGGCGGCGATGACGTCCTGCCGCAGCCGCTCGCGCTCCGCACCGGGCGGCAGGTCCGCAAGGCGGGCGAAGGAATCGGCGGTGTCGGGGGCGTCCCGGTTGCGCCGGCGCATCGTCTGGGCCATGGTCACGGTTCTCCTCGCTCCCGAGCAAAAGGAGTGCCTGCCGGCCGGAAGCACCTTCCGGTAGTTGCGGCTGCCCCGGCGGGGCAGGTGCAAACAGGTGCGCGAACGTCCGGAGGTGCCGCGGGGGGCGGTGGCCGGGGACCCGGCCACGTCCTTCGAGAATCACCCGACGGGCCCGTTTCCGCGACTCGGAGCCCCGGTGGCGCCACGCAGTGTGACGGTACGCGGGGGGCGGGCGGGAGGGCAGGGCCGCACGGGCCGTACGGTCCGCCCGGCCGGGCCCGCGAATCCGGCCGGACAACCCCTACGCGGGGCGGCCTGGGCCTGGAAGCGTTTCCCGTGCCCGGTGGCGGGTACCCGGCACCGCGTCCCGAGGAGGCCGTACATGCCCGAGCACGCCGACCGCACCGCCGGACCGCGACAGGAGGCCCTCGCCGACGAGGAACTGGCGGCGCTCGACGCCCACTGGCGCGCCGCGAACTACCTGGCCGCCGGCCAGATCTACCTGCTGAGCAACCCCCTGCTGACCGTGCCGCTGGAGCCCGAGCACATCAAGCCCCGCCTGCTCGGCCACTGGGGCACCTCCCCCGGCCTCAACCTCGTGCACACCCACCTCAACCGCGTCGTCAGGGCGCGGGGGCTGGACGCCGTCTGCGTCTGGGGGCCGGGGCACGGCGGGCCCGCCGTCCTCGCGAACTCCTGGCTCGACGGCAGCTACGCCGAGGTCTACCCGGACGTGGGGCGCGACGCCGACGGCATGGAGCGGCTGTTCCGCCAGTTCTCCTTCCCCGGCGGGGTGCCCAGCCACGTCGCCCCGGAGACGCCCGGCTCCTTGCACGAGGGCGGCGAGCTGGGCTACTCCCTCGCCCACGCCTACGGCGCCGCCCTCGACAACCCCGGCCTGCTCGTGGCCTGCGTCATCGGCGACGGCGAGGCGGAGACGGGGCCGCTGGCCGCGTCCTGGCACGCGAACAAGTTCCTCGACCCGGTGCACGACGGCGCGGTCCTGCCGATCCTCCACCTCAACGGCTACAAGATCGACAATCCCGCGGTGCTGTCCCGGCTGCCCGAGGGCGAGCTGGAGCGGCTGCTGCGCGGCTACGGCCACGAGCCGATCCACGTCACCGGCGACGACCCGCGGGAAGTGCACCGCGCCCTCGCCCACGCCATGGACCGGGCCCTGGACCACATCGCCCTCGCCCAGCGCGCCGCCCGCGAGGACGGCGTGACCGACCGGCCGCACTGGCCGGTGATCGTGCTGCGCACGCCCAAGGGCTGGACCGGCCCGCACGAGGTCGACGGCCGGCCCGTCGAGGGCACCTGGCGCTCCCACCAGGTGCCGCTGGCCGGGGTGCGCGACAACCCCGGCCACCTGCGGCAGCTGGAGCGCTGGCTGCGCTCGTACCGTCCGGAGGAGCTCTTCGACGAGGACGGGCGGCCGCGCCCGCAGGTCCTCGCCCATGTGCCGGAGGGCGACCGGCGGCTGGGGGCCAACCCGCACGCCAACGGAGGCCTGCTCACCCGCGCCCTGCCGTTGCCCCCGCTGGAGCACTACGCGGTGCCCGTCGACAAACCCGGCGCCGCGACGCACGAGCCGACCCGGGTGCTGGGCGGCCTGCTGGCCCAGATCATGGCCGACACGGCCGGCAGCCGGAACTTCCGCGTCGTCGGGCCCGACGAGACCACCTCCAACCGGCTCGACGCCCTCTACGCCGCCACCGGCAAGGCCTGGCAGGCCGGGGAGCTGCCCGTCGACGAACACCTCGCCCACGACGGGCGCGTGATGGAAGTGCTCTCCGAACACCTGTGCCAGGGCTGGCTGGAGGGCTACACGCTCACCGGCCGGCACGGCCTGTTCTCCTGCTACGAGGCGTTCATCCACATCGTGGACTCGATGGTCAACCAGCACATCAAGTGGCTCCGGACGGCGCGCACGCTCCCCTGGCGCCGCCCCGTCCCCTCCCTCAACTACCTCCTGACCTCGCACGTCTGGCGCCAGGACCACAACGGCTTCTCCCACCAGGACCCCGGCTTCGTCGACCACGTCCTCAACAAGAGCCCCGAGGTGGTGCGGGTCTACCTCCCGCCGGACGCCAACACCCTGCTGTCGGTGGCCGATCACGTGCTGCGCACCCGCGATTACGTCAACGTCGTGGTGGCGGGCAAGCAGCCCTGCTTCGACTGGCTCGGCCTCGACGAGGCCCGCGCCCACTGCGCCCGCGGCGCGGGCATCTGGGAGTGGGCGGGCACGGAGAACGGCGACCGGCCGCCGGACGTCGTCCTGGGCTGCGCCGGCGACGTCCCCACCCAGGAGGTGCTGGCCGCGGCCGACCTCCTCCGCCACGAGCTGCCTCAGCTCGCCGTACGGGTCGTCAACGTCGTCGACATGACGCGCCTGCTGCCGCGGGAGGAACACCCGCACGGGATGGCCGACGCGGAGTACGACGCGCTGTTCACCACCGACCGGCCCGTCATCTTCGCCTACCACGGCTACCCGTGGCTGATCCACCGCCTCGCCTACCGCCGCACCGGCCACGCGAACCTGCACGTCCGCGGCTACAAGGAGGCGGGCACCACGACCACCCCCTTCGACATGGTCGTCCGCAACGACCTCGACCGCTACCGCCTCGTCATGGACGTCATCGACCGCGTCCCCGGCCTCGGCGTCCGCGCGGCGTCCGTACGCCAGGCCATGGCGGACGCCCGCACGCGGCACCACGCGTGGATCCGGGAGCACGGGGTGGACATGCCGGAGGTGGCCGACTGGAGCTGGCCGGGGTGAGATGACTCCCCGCCGGGTGAGGTGGGTCACTCGGGCGAAACCTTGACGCCCCGGGCGTGTAATCGATTACCTGACCGGCACGGCAGGACGAAATCGATGACACGACCGGGAGCGGGAGGCGCGGCACCATGGCGAACATCAAGGACGTCGCCGAGCGGGCCGGCGTCTCCGTCGCCACCGTCTCCCGCGTCCTCAACGGCCGCTCCCCCGTCGCCGAGACCCGCGAGCGCGTGCTGGCCGCCGTGGCCGAGCTGGGCTACCGGCCCAACGTCGTCGCCCGCTCCCTGCGCACCGCCCGGACCCGTACGCTCGGGCTGGTCATCAGCGACCTGCGCAACCCCTTCTTCACCGAACTCGCCGACGCTGTCGAGCAGGAGGCCCGGCGGCTGGGCTACAGCCTGATCATCGGCAACGCCGGCGAGAGCACCGAGCAGCAGGACGACCACATCCGCACCCTGCTGGACCGGCGCATCGACGGCCTCATGGTCAGCTCGGCCGGCACCGGCTCGCCCATGCTCGGCGAAGCCGCCGCCGCCGGGACCCCGCTGGTGCTCCTCGACCGCACGGTGCCGGGCATCGCCGCGCCGTGCGTACGGGCGGAGGGGCGGGCCGCGCTGACGGAGCTGGCCGCGCACCTGGCGGCGCTCGGGCGGCGCCGGCCCGCCGTCATCGTCGCGCCCGCCGGCACACCCGTCGGGGACGAGCGCCTGGAGACCTTCCGCACGGCCCTCGCCGCGCACGGCCTCCCGCTGCCGCCGGAGCGGATCGGCTCGTCGCCCGACCTGCGCCCGGAGGGCGGCCGGCAGGTGATGCGGCACCTGCTGGACCTCGCGGAACCGCCGGACGCCGTGCTGGCCACCGACAACCTGATGGCGCTCGGCGCCCTGGACGAGGTGCGGGCGCGCGGGCTGCGCGTCCCCTCCGACGTGGCGCTCGTCGCCTTCGACGACGTGGCGTGGTTCGCCCACCTCGACCCGCCGCTGACCGCCGTCGCCCAGCCGACGCGCGAGCTGGGCCGGGCCGCCGTGCACACGCTGCTGGAGCGGATCGAGGGGCGCGAGGCGCCGTCGGTGCTGCTGCCCGCACGGCTCGTGCGGCGCCGCTCCTGCGGCGAATGACCGACCGGCTGACCCAAGGACCGGCTGACTCACGGACCGGCCGACTCAAGGACCGGCGACTCGAGACCAGGAGAGGGGCAGCGCATGACCGGCGTCGACGACGACGTGCCGGGCGGCCGCGAACTGCTGCGGGTGGAAGGCGTCACCAAGGCGTTCCCGGGCGTCCGCGCCCTGGACGGGGTCGACCTGACCCTCCGCGCGGGAGAGGTGCACGTCCTCCTCGGCGAGAACGGCGCCGGCAAGAGCACGCTCATCAAGATGCTCTCCGGCGTCCACCGCCCCGACGGGGGCCGCATCCTGATGGACGGCCGCGAGGTCGCCGTGCGCTCCGCGCAGGACGCGGAACGGCTCGGCATCGCCACCATCCACCAGGAGTTCAACCTCGTCCCCGGCCTGACAGTCGCCGAGAACATCTTCCTGGGCCGCCAGCCGCGCACCGCGCTGGGGCTGATCGACAAGCGGACCATGCGGGCCCGGGCGGCGGAGCTGCTGCGCCGCGTCCGGCTGGACGTCTCCCCCGCCGAGCCGGTCGCCGGGCTCGGCATCGCCCGGCTGCAGATGATCGAGATCGCCAAGGCCCTGAGCCTGGACGCCCGCGTCCTGATCATGGACGAGCCGACGGCGGTGCTCACCTCCGAGGAGGTCGCCACGCTCTTCGCGCTCGTGCGCGAACTGCGCGACAGCGGCGTGGGCGTCATCTTCATCACCCACCACCTGGACGAGATCGCCGCGCTCGGGGACCGGGTGACGGTGCTGCGCGACGGCCGCTCGGTGACCGAAGTGCCCGCCACGACCGACGAGAACGAGCTGATCCGGCTGATGGTCGGCCGCGACATCGCCGAGCAGTACCCGCGCGAGCGGCCCGCCGGGCCCGGAGCGCCGCTCCTGCGCGTGCGCGGGCTGACCCGCGCCCCCGCCTTCCGCGACGTCTCCTTCGACGTACGGGCCGGGGAGGTCGTGGGGCTCGCGGGACTGGTCGGTGCGGGCCGTACGGAGGTGGCGCGGGCGCTGTTCGGCGTCGACCGCTACGACGCCGGAACGGTCGAGGTCGACGGCAAGGCGCTCGCGCGCGGCGACGTGCGGGCGGCGATGCGGGCCGGGGTCGGGCTCGTCCCCGAGGACCGCAAGGGGCAGGGCCTGCTGCTCGACGCCTCGCTGACCGACAACCTCACCCTGGCCCGGCTGGGGCAGGACACCCACCGCGGGTTCGTCGACCGGAGCGGGCAGCGCCGGCGGGCGGCCGAGGTCGCCGAGCGGCTGAAGGTGCGCACGAGCGGGCTGGAGCGGACC
The DNA here is from genome assembly GCF_051386455.1 of Streptomyces sp. URMC 124. NCBI lineage: Bacteria > Bacillati > Actinomycetota > Actinomycetes > Kitasatosporales > Streptomycetaceae > Streptomyces > Streptomyces sp. URMC 124. The sequence continues at coordinate 4,049 of NZ_JBPQTS010000210.1, read as the reverse complement.
GCCCGCACCCTCTCCGGCGGCAACCAGCAGAAGGTCGTCATCGGCAAGTGGCTGCTGGCGGGCGCCCGGCTGCTGGTCCTCGACGAGCCGACGCGCGGCGTCGACGTCGGTGCGAAGGTCGAGATCTACCGGCTCGTCAACGAGCTGACGGCGGCGGGCTGCGGGGTGCTGATGATCTCCAGCGACCTGCCCGAGGTGCTCGGCATGAGCGACCGGGTGCTGGTGATGGCCCAGGGCCGGATCGCCGGCGAGCTGTCGGGCGAACGGGCCACGCAGGACGCGGTGATGGAGCTGGCCGTCCGGCCGGCGCACACCGCGAACACGTACGAAGCGAGCGCGATGGAGGGCTCCGATGTCGGCTGAGGTGCTGCGGGTGCCCGTAAGCGATGCGGGACAGTGGTTCACGAGAGCGGTGCTCCGCAACGGCCCGCTGGGCGGGCTGATCGCCCTGGTCGTGGTGATGGCGGTGCTGTCCCGGGACTTCCTGAACGGGCAGAACCTCCTCAACGTGGGCGTGCAGGCGTCGGTGACGGCGATCCTGGCGTTCGGCGTGACGTTCGTCATCGTCTCCGCGGGCATCGACCTGTCCGTCGGCTCGGTGGCGGCGCTCTCCGCGACCGTCCTCGCCTGGGCGGCGACGAAGGAGGGCCTGCCGGTCTGGGTCGCCGTGCTGCTCGGCCTCGCGGTGGGCGCCGGCGCGGGTCTGCTCTCCGGCGCCCTCGTCGCGTACGGGAGGCTGCCCGCCTTCATCGCCACCCTGGCGATGCTCTCGGTCGGCCGCGGCCTGGCCCTCGTGATCTCCGGGGGCTCCCCCCTCGCCTTCCCCTCGTCCGTGGCCCGGCTCGGCGACACGCTCGGCGGCCGGCTGCCCGTTCCCGTTCTCGTGACGGTCGTCATGGGAGCGGTCGCGGCGCTGGTCCTGGCCCGTACGTACACCGGCCGCGCGATGTTCGCGATCGGCGGCAACGAGGAGGCGGCCCGGCTGTCGGGCATCGACGTCAAGCGCCGCAAGCTCGTCATCTACGCGCTCTCCGGGCTGTTCGCCGCCGTGGCCGGCATCGTCCTGGCCGCCCGGCTGACCTCCGCGCAGCCGCAGGCGGCGGTCGGCTACGAGCTGGATGCCATCGCCGCCGTCGTGATCGGCGGGGCGAGCCTGTCCGGCGGCTCCGGCAAGGTCTCCGGCACGCTCATCGGCGCGCTGATCCTCGCGGTGCTGCGCAACGGCCTCAACCTGCTGAGCGTCTCGGCCTTCTGGCAGCAGGTCGCCACCGGCCTGGTCATCGCGCTGGCCGTGCTGCTCGACACGCTGCGCCGCCGGAGCGCGCGATGAGGGGGCGGGTGCCGGCCGTGGTGGCCGCGCTGGCGGCGTCCCTGTCCCTGTCCCTGTCCGGCTGCGACCGCGGCGGCGACACCGACCTGGGGCTCGCCCTGTCCACGATGAACAACCCGTTCTTCGTCGGCATCAAGGAGGGCGCACGGGCGGAGGCGAAGGCCCGCGGCCTGAAGATCAACATCACGGACGCGCAGAACGACCCCACCCAGCAGATCAACCAGATGGAGACGTTCACCAGCCAGAACGTCAAGGCGGCCGTCATCAACCCCGTCGACTCCGACGCGGCCGTCCCGGCGGTGGGCGTGGCCAACCGTGCGAACGTGCCGGTCGTCTCCATCGACCGCGGCGTGAACGGCGGCCGGGTCGGCTCGACGATCGCCTCCGACAACGTCGCGGGCGGGAGGCTGGCGGCGCGGACGCTGGCCGAGTCCCTCGGCGGCAAGGGGAAGGTGGCGTTCCTGGAGGGTCAGCCGGGGACGTCGGCGGCGCGCGAGCGCGGCAAGGGGTTCGAGGAGGGCATCAGGGCCTACCCCGGCATCGAGGTCGTGGCCCGCCAGCCCGCCGACTTCGACCGCACCAAGGGCATGGACGTCATGGCCAACGTCCTCCAGGCGCACCGGGACGTCACCGGGGTCTTCGCGGCGAACGACGAGATGGCGCTGGGCGCGGCGAAGGCACTGGGCGCGGCGGCGGGCCGGGACGTCAAGGTCGTCGCGTTCGACGGCACCCCGGACGGGATCGCCGCCGTGCGCGCGGGCAGGCTGACGGCGACCGTCGCCCAGCAGCCGAAGCTGCTGGGCCGGCAGGCCGTGGACTGGGCGGTGAGGGCGTCGAAGGGTGAGAAGCTGCCGGAACGGGTCAAGGTGCCGGTGGTGCTGGTCGACAGGAAGAACGCGGCGGAATTCGATGGGTGACACGGCGATGGACGAGGCACGGAGCGAACGGATGTACGACGTACTGGTCGTGGGGTCGGCCAACGCGGACCTGACGGTGCGGGTGGACCGCCGGCCCGGGGCGGGCGAGACGGTCCTGGGCACGGATCTGGTCGAATCGGCGGGCGGCAAGGGAGCCAACCAGGCCGCCGCCGCCGCGCGCCTCGGCGCCCGGACGGCCCTTTTGGCCAAGGTCGGTGACGACGCCTTCGGCGAGCTGCTGCTGCAAGGGCAGCGAGAAGCCGGCACGGAGCTGCGGCACGTACTGGTCGAGGCGGGCGCCCGGACGGGCACGGCGATGATCGTCGTCGGGCCGGACGGCGACAACAGCATCGTGGTCTCGCCGGGCGCGAACGCCCACCTCCTGCCCGAGGACGTCGAGGCCGCCCGGGAGGTGATCGCCGCGTCGGCGGTCGTCTCGCTCCAGCTGGAGATCCCGCCGGCGACCGTGCGGGCGGCCGCGGAGACCGCGCGCGAGACGGGCACGCGGGTCGTGGTCAACCCCTCGCCGGCCCCGGACCGCCTGGACCCCGAACTCCTGGCGGCGGCCGACCCGCTGGTCGTCAACGAGCACGAGGCCCGCCACCTCACGCAGCTCATGGAGGGCACGCCGCAGGAGTGGGCGCGTTCCCTGCGCGACCAGGGTGCCCGCTCGGTCGTGGTCACCCTGGGCGCCGAAGGCACCCTGGCCCTGGAGGCCGGGGCCGGCGAGCCGGTGGCGGTGCCCGGCGTCAAGGCCGAGGCCGTGGACACCACGGGCGCCGGCGACGCCTTCACCGGCGCGCTCGCGGCCCGGCTGGCGGCCGGCGCCTCGCTGCCCGACGCGGCCCGCTTCGCGGTGCGCGTCGGCGCGGCGGCCGTGACCCGGCCGGGCGCCCAGCCCTCGTACCCGACGCTCGGCGAACTTCCGCCGGAGCCCGGGCAGTTCACCTGATTCCGGACGCGATACCGTCACCCGCCGGAGGGAAACCCCTCCCCCGGCGGGTGAAGTGTTCGTGACGGGAATTGTGCGGGCGCCATACGAGGGGTGGGGTGAACGCACGAGGATCGGGTACGTAGGGGCCCGACCCGTCCGTACGAGCCGGAGGTGCCCGATGCGCCTGATGCGCCGTCAAGCCGCCGCCGTGGCAGCCGTTGCCGCCGTGGCCGCCACTGCCGTCGCCGCCGCCCTGCCGTCCCCGCAGCCCGCCGCGGCCGCCGGGGAGAAGGCGGCCGGAGAGAAGAACGTGGCCTGGACCGCCGTGCACCGCACCGGGAGCCCGCCCGAGCACCCCAAGGAGGGTGACACCTGGGCCGTCTACGCCGACCTCCAGGACGCCGCCGGCAAGCCGGCGGGGGACGGCAGCGCCGTCTGCACGGTGGTCCTCCTGCGGTACGAGGGCGTCGTGGCCCAGTGCCGCTACGTCCTGCGGGGCACGGACGGGACCCTCGTCCTGGAATCCATGGAGAACCGCTTCGGCCGCGGCCCGCACCGCGCGGACGCGGCCGTCGTCGGCGGCACGGGAACGTATGCAGGAGCCAAGGGCGAAGTGCAGCTCACCATCGAACCCCGCCGCACGCTCTACCGCGTCCAGCTCCGCTGACCCCGCCGGGGACGCGCCCGGCGCCCGTCCCCGGCATCAGCACTCCTCAGCGCCGGCAGGGTCCGCCGGGACGGCGCGGGCGATCAGGAGGGCCACGTCGTCCTGGTCGTTGCCCGAGCGCAGGGACGCGAGGAGGAGGTCGCAGGTCTCCTCCAGGCCTTCGGTGGCGCCGGTCAGGACGGCCAGGAGGGCTTCGAGGCG
>NZ_JBPQTS010000209.1:0-10112 GCF_051386455.1 Streptomyces sp. URMC 124 | reverse complement strand
GCAGGGGCGCGCCGCCCGCACCGCCCACCGGCGCGCCCCTGCCGCCCCCGAGCGGCCCGCAGGGCGCCCCCGGCTACGGCTACGGCGGGCCCACCGGGGACACGACCGTCCAGGCGGAGCTGTGCCCTCACTGCCGTACGCCCCGCGAGGCGCAGGCACCTTTCTGCGAGGAGTGCCGGTACAACTTCCTGACCCGTACCGGGGCTTCGTTCGGGCCGCCGCCCCCGCCGGTCCCCCAGGGGCTGCAGTCGGCGCCGCCGCCTGCTCCGCAGCACACCCAGCCGCCGCAGTCGTACGAGTACTACGGCTCGCGCCCGTCGCGGATCAACCGCCCGGCCGAGCCGCTCACTCCGGAGACGCACACGACCTCGCCGTACGCTGAGCCGGTCTACGCGGACGAGGCCGGCGGCGACTGGATGCTGCCCCCGCCGAGCACGGCCACGGCGCCGCCCGCCCCGCCCGTCTCGCCCTACGCGTACGACCACGCGGCGACCGGCGGCGTGCCGGGGCAGCAGGGGACGCCCCAGCAGCACGCGCCGGCCGGGTGGACGGCCGTCGTGGCGCCCGACCGCGAGTACTTCATGGCGATGATGAACCGCAGCGGCCCCGAAGCAGCCGGGCTCAACCTCCCGGCGTACTCCCCCGAGCTGCAGCTGCCGCTGAACGGCCCCCAGGTCACGGTCGGCCGGCGGCGCCACAGCACCGGCGAGTCTCCGGACATCGACCTGTCCCGCCCGCCGGAGGACCCCGGCGTCTCGCACCAGCACGCCATGTTCGTGCAGCAGCCCGACGGCGGCTGGGCCGTGGTCGACCAGGACTCCACCAACGGCACCACGATCAACGGCTCGGAGACGCCGATCCAGCCCTACGTTCCCGTGCCGCTGCAGGACGGCGACCGGGTGCACGTGGGGGCGTGGACGACGATCACGCTGCACCGGGGCTGACGGCCGGTCCGGACCGCGGGCGGCGGCCCGGACCGCGCGTGCCCTCAGGGTCGGCGCGTACCGCCCAGCGGCCATCTGCACGGGCCGTCGGGGTGGTCCAGCCACGCCCACTGCGCGTCGCCGGCGACCGAGAGGCCGAAGCGCTCGCGCCCCGGGCGGCCCTCGGCGCGCCAGAGGGCGTGGGCGTCCGCCGGGTCCAGCGCCCCGGCGGTCAGCGTCAGCAGGAAGCGGAAGCGTTCGCTCTGCAGCAGCCGGCAGGGCAGGCCCCGGATCCGGGGCACCGGCGCGGCCGCACCGCCGCGCAGCGGGACGAAGTAGGCGGGGGTGCGCAGGAAGCGGCCCTCGGCGTGCGTGGCGTCCTTGACCCGCAGCGCGATCAGGCCGGTGGCGAGCGGGGCGAGGATCAGGCCGTCCGGCCGCGTCTGCGCGAGCCAGGCGGGCGGCACCCGGGAGACGGCGCAGGTGGCCAGGACGCGGTCGAAGGGGGCGCGCCACGGGCAGCCGAGCGCGCCGTCGCCCGTGACGACCTCCGGGTGGAAGCCGGCCGCGGCGAGGTGGTCGCGGGCGGGGTCGGTGATCTCCGGGTCGAGGTCGACGGTGGTGACCTTGCCGTCCCCGAGCCGGTGGGCGAGCAGGGCCGCGTTGTAGCCGGTGCCCGTGCCGACCTCCAGCACGGTGTGGCCGTCCTGGACGTTCAGGGCGGAGAGCATCATGGCCATCAGGGACGGCTGGCTGCTGGAGGTGATCAGCTCGCCGTCGCGGACGCGGGTGGCGAGCGGCTCGTCCGCGTAGGCGCCGACCAGCCAGCTCTCGTGTCCCAGGGGATCGGGATCGGCCGCGGAGAGCCGGTGCCGGCCGCCGGGCACTCCGGCGTAGTAGGACGGGACGAACAGCTCCCGGGGCACCTCGGCGAAGGCGCGCCGCCACCGGGGGTCGGTCAGCTCGCCGGCTGCCCGCAGCCGCTCGACCAGCTCCTCCCGTAGCGCCGAGGACAGCTCCGGGTCCCGCCTCAGGTCAGTAGCGCCCATGCGTCCACTGTGCCCCGCGGCCGTGGTTCGTGCGATGGTCCTACATCGCCGGTCCTCGGCCGCTCCGTCTGAGACCATGGAGGGGTGATTGAGATTCCGCGCGGCACGCTTCAGGAGCAGACCTTCTACGAGCAGGTCGGCGGCGAGGAGACCTTCCGGCGTCTGGTCCGCCGCTTCTACGAGGGCGTGGCGGGCGACCCCCTGCTGCGGCCGATGTACCCCGAGGAGGACCTCGGCCCGGCCGAGGAGCGCCTGGTGCTCTTCCTCATGCAGTACTGGGGCGGGCCGCGGACGTACAGCGAGAACCGGGGCCACCCGCGGCTGCGGATGCGCCACGCGCCCTTCACCGTGGACCGCGCCGCGCACGACGCCTGGCTGCGGCACATGCGGGACGCGGTGGACGAGCTGGAGCTCGCCCCGGAGCTGGAAACGCAGCTGTGGAACTACCTGACGTACGCCGCGGCGTCGATGGTGAACAGCGAGGGCTGAGCGCCCGGGCTTCCCCTCGGCCGGGCCCCGGGCCCCGGGGCTCAGGCAGGCGTGACCGTCAGCCCGGAGACCCCGCCCGTGCGCACCGCGATGGAGCCGTACGGCGTGGTCAGCCGCAGCCAGCCCGCCGCCGCGAAGAGCATCACCGGTGCTTCGGTCGCCAGGGCCGTGCCCGTGCGGCCGACGCCCGGCGCCGTGGAGCCGCTCACCGAGCCGGCACCGGCGCGCACCGGCCGCAGGAAGCCCAGTGACTGCGCGGCATGCACCGCGCGCAGCGGCAGCTCGGTGTCGCCCAGCGTGCGGGACCAGATCTCGCGGCCGATGCGGTCGCGCTCGACCCGCGTGCGGCGCTGCTCGGGCAGCGCCTCGTCACGGGTGCGGAACTCCGAGACCGCGGCGCCGACCGCGCTCCTCAGGGCCTCCTGGCCGGGGAGGCCCTCCACGCGCTGCCAGCCGCCGCGGGGCGGCAGCACCCCGGCCCAGGGCGGGCCGGTGACGGCACCGGGAACGGTGATCTCCAGCTCGCCCGAGGGCGCGGCGGGTGCCGCGTCCAGGGCGTCGGCGAGCTGCCCGGCCGAGACGGTGACGTCGAGCGCCCCGCCGTGGGCCAGCCGGGCCGTGCGGACGGCCAGCACCTCGAAGGAGGGCGGGCGGCCGAAGACGCCGAGCACCCCGCCCGCGGCCTGCAGCCGGACCACGGCGGCCCGGTCGTAGTGGATCAGCCGGGCCAGGAAGGCGACCAGGTCGGCCGCCTCCCCGGCATCGGCGAACCGCAACCGCTGCCCGGCCGGAGGCTGGAGCCCCGTCATACGGCGACGGCCTCCTTGGGGGAACCGTCACCGCGCCGGCCGACGGCCTCCTCGCCGTCCCGGAACTCCTCCAGGAACATCCGCTCCTCGGCGGTGATCCGCCGGGGGCGGCCCGCCTCGAAGTCGAAGGGGACGACGACGGTGCTGGCGCGGACGTAGACGTGCTCCTCGTCCTTGACCTCGTAGGCGACGGTCAGGGACGCGGCGCCGAGCCGCGTCACCCACGTCTCCACGGTCACCGGAGCGTGCCGGTGCACCAGGGGGCGCAGATAGTCGATCTCGTGCCGGGCCACGACGGACCCGCCCTGGAACGACGTGCTCCCCTCCCCCGGCGCCAGCCGGAACATGAAGTCGATCCGCGCCTCTTCGAGGTAGCGGATGAAGACCGCGTTGTTCACGTGGCCGAACGCGTCCATGTCCGACCAGCGCAGGGGGCAGGAGTAGAGGTGGCGCGCCACGGTCAGCCCCGGGTGAGCTTCTTGTAGGTGGCGCGGTGCGGACGGGCCGCGTCCGGGCCGAGGCGCTCGATCTTGTTCTTCTCGTAGGACTCGAAGTTGCCCTCGAACCAGAACCACTTCGAGTTGCCCTCGTAGGCCAGGATGTGGGTGGCCACTCGGTCCAGGAACCAGCGGTCGTGGGAGACGACCACCGCGGCGCCCGGGAAGTCGAGCAGGGCGTTCTCCAGCGAGGAGAGGGTCTCGACGTCGAGGTCGTTGGTCGGCTCGTCGAGGAGGAGCAGGTTGCCGCCCTGCTTGAGGGTCAGCGCCAGGTTGAGGCGGTTGCGCTCACCACCGGAGAGCACGCCGGCCGGCTTCTGCTGGTCCGGGCCCTTGAAGCCGAACGCGGAGACGTAGGCGCGGGAGGGCATCTCGACGTGGCCGACGTTGATGTAGTCCAGCTCGTCGGAGACGACGGCCCACAGCGTCTTCTTGGGGTCGATGTTGGCGCGGCTCTGGTCGACGTAGGAGATCTTGACGGTCTCGCCGACCTTGATCTCGCCGGAGTCCGGGGTCTCCAGGCCCTGGATCATCTTGAACAGCGTGGTCTTGCCGGCGCCGTTCGGGCCGATGACGCCCACGATGCCGTTGCGCGGCAGGGTGAAGGACAGGTCGTCGATGAGGACCTTCTCGCCGAAGGCCTTGGAGAGGTTGTTGACCTCGACGACGATGTTGCCCAGGCGCGGGCCCGGCGGGATCTGGATCTCCTCGAAGTCCAGCTTCCGCATCTTGTCCGCCTCGGCGGCCATCTCCTCGTAACGGGCGAGGCGCGCCTTGGACTTGGCCTGGCGGCCCTTGGCGTTGGAGCGGACCCACTCCAGCTCTTCCTTGAGGCGCTTCTGGCGCTTGGCGTCCTTCTGGCCCTCGACCTTCAGACGGGCGGCCTTGTTCTCCAGGTAGGTGGAGTAGTTGCCCTCGTAGGGGATGGCGCGGCCGCGGTCGAGCTCGAGGATCCACTCGGCGACGTTGTCGAGGAAGTACCGGTCGTGGGTGATCGCCACGACGGTGCCCGCGTACTTGGCCAGGTGCTGCTCCAGCCAGTTCACCGACTCGGCGTCGAGGTGGTTGGTGGGCTCGTCGAGGAGCAGCAGGTCGGGGGCCTCGAGCAGCAGCTTGCAGAGCGCGACGCGGCGCTTCTCGCCACCGGAGAGGTTGACGACCGGCCAGTCGCCGGGCGGGCAGCCCAGGGCGTCCATGGCCTGCTCGAGCTGGGCGTCGAGGTCCCAGGCGTTGGCGTGGTCGAGCTCCTCCTGGAGCTTGCCCATCTCGTCGAGCAGGGCGTCCGAGTAGTCGGTCGCCATGAGCTCGGCGATCTCGTTGAAGCGGTTGAGCTTGCCCTTGATCTCCGCGACGCCGTCCTCGACGTTCTCCAGGACCGTCTTGGACTCGTCCAGCTTCGGCTCCTGCATCAGGATGCCGACGCTGTAGCCGGGCGAGAGGAACGCGTCGCCGTTGGACGGCTGCTCCAGGCCCGCCATGATCTTGAGGACGGTGGACTTACCGGCACCGTTGGGGCCGACCACACCGATCTTCGCACCGGGCAGGAAGCTCAGCGTCACGTCATCGAGGATGACCTTGTCGCCGTGCGCCTTGCGCGTCTTGCGCATGGTGTAGATGTACTCAGCCAAGAGAAACCGTCCGGCAATCGAGAAGGGCCAATGTGCGGCTCCGCCGCGTGAGGGCAGATACACCCATCTTGCCGCACCGGACGCCCGGGGCGGAAACCCGATACGGACGCGGCCCGCTCCGGGGCGGACACCACAGGGCCCGCAGGCCCCGCGGCGCCCCTCCCGCGCCCTCAGCCCCCGGAGGCCGCGCGCTCGCGGCGCAGCAGGTAGACCGCGCCGCTGCCGGCGACGATCAGGGCGATCGCTATGCCCGCGATCGTGGGCGTCGTGTGACTGCCGCCGGTCGCGGCCAGGTCCCCGTCGGCCCGGACGGCGGACGCCTTGCCGGAGCCCCCGCCCGTCGACGCCGGGCTCATGCGGGAGGCCAGGGTGGCCTTGGTGCCGCCGTCCCCGCCGTCCCCGCTGCTCACGCCGTCCTCGCCGCCCGCGGCGCCGCTCCCCGGACCGGCCCCCTGGGCCGTCCCTCCGGCGCCGTCCGCCGGGGCCGCGGCCGCGGTGGCGGCGGAGGTCGCGCAATCCAGGATCCCGGAGAAGGTCCTGGACAGGCCGCCCGGGCCCGTGATCGTGAACCGGTACGCGCGGTCCTCGCCGACCTTCACCAGGGTCGTCTCCGACTTGCCGGGCGCGACGGTGTGCTTCTTGCCGGCCAGCTCGTAGGTGAAGGGGGCGTCGCCCTGGTTGTCGGCGGTGACGTCGACGCCGCCCTTGGCGCAGTTCTTCCGCGCCGACAGGGCGGGGGCGGCGCCCTTGCCCGTCCAGTGCGCAGTGGCGCCCGCGGAGACGGCGCTCTCGCTGGAGCCGGCCAGGATCTGCGCCTGGGTCGTGGTGTGGTCGCCGATGAGGACCCGGCCGACCGGGACCTTCGCGGCGCCCGTGGCCTTCAGTGACATGGAGCCGTCGGGGGCGCCCGCGGGGACGTCCACGTAGAACTCGCCGCCGTTGCCGGTGGAGGCCACGGGCTTGCCGTCCTTGTCGACGATCTTCACGCCCCGGGCGACGGCATCACCTGAAGGAGTGATGGTCACGCTGCTCGCGGTGGTCCGCACGGCGACCGGGCCGAGCTTCCGGCCGGGCTTCCCGGAGAGCGCCGGCGGCGTCAGGGTCAGGGACGCCTCGGGCTCCTCGACGTCCTTGGCGCTCTTGTAGAGGTAGTCGGCCAGCTTCTCGGCCGCGGGGTCCTTCGCGTCGACCTGGGCGCCGTCCGAGTACCGCCAGATGGCCACCTGGGTGCCCGCGGCGGCGGTGTTCGCGTCGAGAGGGCCCGTGTCCGCGTCCTTGGCGAGCGCGGCGAGGTCGTTCACCTGGGGGTAGGAGTGCTGGAGGATCCAGCGGATCTTCCCCGCGTTCTTGTTGGCGTGCAGGGACGACTCGTCCCAGCCGGCCTCGCGGTAGCGCGCGCCGTCCACCCGGTTGGTGAGGATGTCGATGCAGTACGTCTGCAGCGAGCCGCCCCCGTCGACCTTCATCTCGAACAGGCCCGCGGGGACCTCGCCCGTCTTGCGCCGGTCGTGCACCACCGCGCCGGAGCCGGCGGTGATGCTGCCGAGCGTGGCCGTGACGCCCCCCGGGTTCTGCGGCGCGTCGTCCGCGGCGGCGGGGCCCGCCGCGGCTATCGTGCCCACCGCGGCCAGTCCCGTCGCCAGGGCGGCTGCGGCAAGGCGGGCGGCTCCCCGCCTCCTGACAGAAATCATCGACTTCCTTCCGGGCGAACGCAGAACAAGTCGGCGCGCCTCGCCACCGAACTCACGACTCAGAAGCCCCCGTTGCACGCTGTCGCGCGCGGCCGTAGACACGCCGCCGCGGCCCCCCGTGGCACGTTGCTGTGAACGTGATCTTAAAGAGCGAGCGCGACACCATCCCCACGCGAGGGGCCGCTCAATCGATCCGAATCGGAATCGTTACCAGGGAAACGCGGCCTGACCTGGCAATATCGATAAATCACCGAGACAAACCACCCATTTCAGAAGGGCGGCGACTCCGCGCCCGCGGGGACGACCGCGCGGTCCGGACCGGCTGGAACGGACGCCGAACCGGTTGCCGGACCGGTTTCCGAACCGGTTGCCGGACCGGTTACGGGACCGGTTACGGGACCGGTCTCTGTGCCGGCCGGTGGGACGGATGACTCCGCCGGCAGCGGCCTGGCCGACGGCGCCCTGCGGAACACCGACGTCCCACGGCTGAGGTCGTGACCGACCGACACGGCGTCAATCTCGGCCGAGACCCACCGCTTCCCCTCCCGCTCCTCCTCGCGGATGCGCAACTTGCCCTGCACCACGACCGGTTCCCCCACGCCGAGCGACGCCACCACGTTGCCCGCGAGCGCGCGCCACGCCCACACGGTGTAGAAGCTCGTGTGCGCGTCCGACCACTCCTCCTTGGAGCGGTCCCAGCGGCGCACCGTCGCCGCCAGCCGGAACCGCGAGGACGGCGAGCCGTTCGCCGCCTCCCGGTAGTCCGGCTCGGTCGCGACGTTTCCCACGACCGTCACCAGCGTCTCGTTCATACAGATCGCCCTCCCCCGTGCGACACCTGCTGCCTGTCTCGTGTCTCGTGCTTCGTGCTTCGTGTCTCGTGCTTCGTGCTTCCTGTTTCGTGCTTCGTGAGGCCATGCTGCCGTCACGGGGAAGATCCCGCCGGGGGCTGTGGACGGGATGCCGATTGTGGAGAACGGCGTCCCCCTCAGGGCATTCAGAGGGTCACGCAGGAAGCTCCGCGCCCCTCACGCCCCTCACGCCTCGCCCGCCGCGATCACGTACTGGGCGCGCACTTCCTGATACCGCAACAGCTCCGCCGCCACGGGTTCCAGCACCCGCTCCCGCCCGCAGCCCGCGGCCGCGTTGCGCAGCCGCCGCTCCGTCTCCAGCCCGTACCGCCGCGCCGGCCCGCGCGCCATCGCGCGGCAGCACCAGGCCAGGGCCGGGCCGCCCGCGGCGCCGGCCGCGAGCAGCAGCCCCGGCACCCACCACTCGCCGCCCCAGCCGCCGATCAGCGCCGCCAGCAGCCAGGCCGCGGCGGCTGCCTGCAGCACCGACAGCACCCACTGCATCGCGCCGGCCGCCGCCCACCACCCGGGCCGTACCGGCCGGGCCGCACCGCTTCCGCGCGCCCGTCGCCCGCCGAGGACCCACCCGCCGGTGCGCCGGCCGGTCCGCTCGGGGGCGTCCTCGCCGTCCGCCGGTGGCGTGGCCGGGCGGTCCGCGCCCGTGCACCACGCGCTCGCCCGGCGGGCGCCCGTGCGCCACATTCCCGGCCGCCCCGGCGCCCCTGCGCCGGCCATCGCGGCGGCAGCGGCGGCGGACGCCGCGTCCAGGGCCTCCGCCAGCCCCTCGGCCCCGCGCCGGGCCGCCTCGCGCACGGCCAGCGCCCAGGGGTCGGGCAGCCCTGCGGACGCCTCGTAGGCCAGGGCGCGTACGGCCTGCTCCACGAGCGGACGGGACACCGCGCGGCAGGGGGGTGCGGCGAGGGCGGCGTCGAGGGCGGGCGTCCCGGCGGGAGCGGGTTCGGACGCGGGAGCAGGGTCGGGCGCGGGCGCAGGGACCGCCGCACCGGCAGTCGCCTCCGCACCTGAAAGCGCACTGGTAAGCGTCCCCGAACCCGTACGTGTAAGCGTCCCCGAACCCGTACGCGTACGTGCTCCTGCGCCGCCCTCCGCAGCCGCCCCCGCGGCCTTCCTCGCCGCGCGGCCCCGTACGTACCACTGCCGGGACCGTGCCCATGGCGTACCGCAGGCGCGGCCGGCGTCGCGCAGCCAGGCGCGTTCGGCGGCGAGCCCGGTCGCCTGGGCGCCGGCCGCCTCCGCCAGGCGGTCCTCGAACTCGTGACGGGCCGACTCCGTCAGCCCGGGCCGCCCCTCCGCCACGTACGCGCCGCGTAGGCGTGCCGAGACCCCGTCGACGTCGGCGGTCAGGCGCCGCAGCGGCGCGACGCGCGAGGCCGTGAACTTGCCGAGGCTCTCGCGCAGTTCCCCCACGCCGTCGCCCGTGAGGGCCGACAGGGCGAGGACCTCGGCCCCGGGCTCGCCGTGCTCGCCGAGGGCGATGCCGTCGTCGTCCAGGAGGCGGCGCAGGTCGTCGAGGACCTGGTCGGCGGCGTCCGTGCCCAGCCGGTCGATCTGGTTGAGGACGATGAACGACACCTCGGCGTAGCCCGCGAGGGGCCGCAGGTAGCGCTCGTGGAGGACGGCGTCCGCGTACTTCTCCGGATCGACGACCCAGATCACCGCGTCGACGAGGCCGAGGAGGCGGTCGACCTGCTCGCGGTGGCCGGGGGAGGCCGAGTCGTGGTCGGGCAGGTCGAGCAGGACGAGGCCGTTGAGGGCCGGGTCGTAGGGGCGGACGGGCTGCCTGCGGGAGCGGGCGGGGATGCCGAGCCGGTCGAGGACGCCGTCCGCGCGCTCGGGCTCCTCCGTCCACACGCAGGCCACGGCCGCGGCGGTGGTGGGACGGCGCACTCCGGCCTCCGACAGCTGGGCCCGGGCGAGCGCGTTGAAGAGGGTGGACTTGCCGCTTCCGGAGGCTCCGGCGAGGGCCACGACGGTGAGGTCGAGCGGGTGGCGCTGCCGGGCGGCGGCCTCGTCCAGGACCCGCCCGGCCTCGGCGAGGGTGCGCCGGTCCAGCCGGGCCCGGGAGAGGCCGACGAGCTCGCGGAGGGCGTCGAGGCGGGGGCGGAGGACGGCCGCGCCGGGGTGCGGCGCGGGCACGGCGGGAGGGCGCGGGAG
>NZ_JBPQTS010000208.1:0-10237 GCF_051386455.1 Streptomyces sp. URMC 124 | reverse complement strand
TCAGCGCCGATGGTACTGCATGGGGGACCGTGTGGGAGAGTAGGACGCCGCCGAACAATTTTTAGAGAAAGCCCTGGCGGGAACCTTGATTGAGTTCCTGCCGGGGCTTTTTCGCATTTCCGGGACCACCCTCCCCGCGGCCCGGTCGTGCCGAAGGGTAAGGTCAGGGGGTATCGTTCGCATATTTCCCACAGGAGGCCCCCGGGTGGAGGTCCAGGAGACGCGAGTCCAGACCGACCGCGTCCTCACCATCCCGAACATCCTCAGCATGGCGCGCCTGGTCGGCGTCCCTCTCTTCCTGTGGCTGATTCTCCAAGAGCACGACGGGTGGGCGCTGCTCGTCCTGGCCCTCAGCGGCGTCAGTGACTACCTCGACGGAAAGCTCGCCCGGCGCTGGAACCAGATCAGCAGCCTCGGCCGGCTGCTCGACCCGGCCGCCGACCGGCTCTACATCCTCTCCACCCTCTTCGGCCTGACCTGGCGTGAGATCCTTCCGCTCTGGATGACCCTCGCCCTGCTCGCCCGCGAGGCGATGCTGCTGGTCATGGTGGGGATCCTGAGGCGCCACGGCTATCCGCCGCCGCAGGTGAACTTCCTCGGCAAGGCCGCGACCTTCAACCTGATGTACGCGTTCCCGTTGCTGCTTCTCAGTGATGGAGAGGGCTGGTTGCCGTCACTTGCCGCGATTTTCGGATGGGCGTTCGCGGGATGGGGTACAACCCTCTATTGGTGGGCAGGGATCCTCTATGTGGTTCAGGTCCGCCGTCTGGTCAAGGCGGACGCCACGGCCGACTGATCCCGCCGCAGGCTCCGGCCCTACTCCGGCCATCCCGGGCGTGAAGTCGGCATGACCGTCGTCTCCCGAGGAGGACGCTTCCGACATGAAGGCCGTCGTGATGGCCGGCGGCGAAGGCACTCGCCTTCGCCCCATGACCTCGAGCATGCCCAAGCCGCTCCTGCCGGTCGCCAACCGGCCGATCATGGAGCATGTGCTGCGACTGCTCAAACGGCACGGACTCACCGAGACCGTGGTGACAGTGCAGTTCCTCGCCTCCCTCGTCAGGAACTACTTCGGGGACGGCGAGGAGCTCGGCATGGAGCTCACCTACGCCAACGAGGAAAAGCCACTCGGCACCGCGGGCAGCGTGAAGAACGCCGAGGAGGCGCTCAAGGACGACGCCTTCCTGGTGATCTCCGGAGACGCCCTCACCGATTTCGACCTGACCGACCTGATCCGTTTCCACAAGGAGAAGGGCGCACTGGTCACCGTCTGCCTCACGCGCGTCCCCAATCCCCTCGAATTCGGCATCACCATCGTCGACGAGAACGGCAAGGTGGACCGCTTCCTCGAGAAGCCCACCTGGGGCCAGGTCTTCTCCGACACGGTGAACACGGGCATCTACGTGATGGAGCCCGAAGTCTTCGACTACGTCGAGGCCGACGTCCCCGTCGACTGGTCGGGCGACGTCTTCCCGCAGCTGATGAAAGAGGGCAAGCCCGTCTACGGCTATATCGCCGAGGGCTACTGGGAGGACGTCGGCACCCACGAGAGCTACGTCAAGGCCCAGGCCGACGTGCTCGAAGGCAGAGTCGACGTCGACATAGACGGTTTCGAGATCTCGCCGGGCGTCTGGGTGGCGGAAGGCGCCGAGGTCCACCCCGACGCGACCCTCCGCGGCCCGCTCTACATCGGCGACTACGCCAAGGTCGAAGCCGGCGCCGAGATCCGCGAGCACACCGTCGTCGGCTCCAACGTCGTCGTGAAGAGCGGAGGCTTCCTGCACAAGGCCGTCGTCCACGACAACGTCTACATCGGCCAGCAGAGCAACCTGCGCGGCTGCGTCATCGGCAAGAACACCGACATCATGCGGGCCGCCAGGATCGAGGACGGCGCGGTCATCGGCGACGAGTGCCTCGTCGGTGAGGAATCGATTATTCAGGGCAACGTCCGGGTCTATCCCTTCAAGACCATCGAGGCGGGCGCGTTCGTCAACACCTCGGTGATCTGGGAGTCCCGGGGCCAGGCCCACCTCTTCGGCGCGCGCGGCGTCTCCGGCGTCCTCAACGTGGAGATCACGCCCGAGCTCGCGGTGCGGCTCGCCGGTGCCTATGCCACGACGCTCAAGAAGGGCTCGACCGTCACCACGGCCCGTGATCACTCCCGTGGTGCGCGAGCGCTCAAGCGCGCCGTGATCTCCGCCCTGCAGGCGAGCGCCATAGACGTACGCGACCTGGAGAACGTTCCGCTGCCGGTGGCCCGTCAGCAGACGGCGCGCGGCAGCGCCGGCGGCATCATGATCCGTACGACGCCGGGCGTGCCCGACTCCGTGGACATCATGTTCTTCGACGAGCGCGGCGCCGACCTCTCCCAGGCCGGACAGCGCAAGCTCGACCGCGTCTACGCCCGCCAGGAATACCGCAGGGCCTTCCCCGGAGAGATCGGCGACCTGTCCTTTCCCTCCAGCGTCTACGACTCCTACGCCGGCTCGCTGCTGAGGTCCGTGGACACCAGTGGAGTGGCCGAGGCGGGGCTGAAGGTCGTGGTGGACGCGGCGCACGGCAGCGCCGGCCTCGTTCTGCCGAGCCTGCTCGGCCGGCTCGGCGTGGAGGCGTTCACCATCAATCCCGGGCTCGACGAGTCCCGTCCCACCGAGACCGCGGACGACCGCCGCTCCGGTCTGGTCCGGCTCGGGGAGATCGTGGCGTCGGCCCGTGCCGCGTTCGGGGTGCGGTTCGACCCGGTGGGCGAGCGGATCTCCCTCGTGGACGAGCGCGGCCGGATCGTGGAGGACGACCGGGCCCTGCTCGTGCTGCTCGACCTGGTGGCCGCCGAGCGGCGCAGCGGCAAGGTGGCGCTGCCGGTGACCACGACCCGTATCGCCGAGCAGGTGGCGGCGTACCACGGAACCCAGGTGGAGTGGACGACCACCTCGCCCGACGACCTGACCCGGGTCGGCCGTGCGGACACCACGATCTTCGGCGGGGACGGTCGCGGCGGTTTCATCGTGCCGGAGTCCACCAGCGTCTTCGACGGCACCGCCGCGTTCGTCCGCCTCATCGGTCTGGTGGCGCGCACGCAGCTCACGCTCAGCCAGATAGACGCACGCATCCCGCGCGCTCATGTGCTGCGCCGCGACCTCGCGACCCCGTGGGCGGTCAAGGGGCTCGTGATGCGTTCCGTGGTCGAGGCGGCCGGGGACCGGCACGTGGACACGACGGACGGCGTACGGGTGGTCGAGGCCGACGGGCGCTGGGTGATGGTGCTGCCCGACCCGGCCGAGGCGGTGACCCATTTGTGGGCCGAGGGGCCGGACGACGCCTCGGCCCAGGCCCTGCTCGACGAGTGGTCGGCCGTCGTGGACGGCGCCGGGCGCTGACCGCGGACGCCGGATCAGGACCCGGCGGGCGTCGTCTCCTTGGGGCCGGACCGGTGCCGGAGTGATCCCGCGTCCGGCGCGCCGGTGGGGCCATTGGGAGACGACGCCTCCGACGTGCGACGATGTGCGGCATGTCGCAGCAGCCCCCCGTTCGGAGCACGGCCCAGCCGGCTCCGCGCCCTGATGCCTCCATGTCGCTGCTGACCAACGTGATGGACCACAGCCTCGACGACGGTTATGCGGAGGCGGCGGCCAGGCGCAAGGAGGAGGGCGGCAGCAAGCTGCCGAGCCCGCTGCGCGCGAAGCTGGGCCTCGCGGCGGCCCTGTTGCTCGCCGCGGTGGTGGTGACGCTGGGCGCGGCACAGGCGCAGATATCGGCACCGACGCTGGCCAAGGAGCGCCAGCAGCTCATCGACCGCATCGGGCGGGAGACGTCGGCTGCCGACACGCTGCAGAAGAACGTCGACACCTTGCGGGACGCCGTCGGCACCAAGCAGCGCGACGTCCTGGAGAAGCACGGCGGGGACAAGGCCGACCTGGTGGCGCTCCTCGCGGGCGCGACCGCCGTGCAGGGCCCCGGGGTCAAGCTCGTCGTGGACGACGCCAAGCAGACGAAGCAGAGTGGTGGCGGCGGTCCGCGCGAGAGCACCGGTTTCGCCGATACGGGCCGGGTGCGCGACCGTGACATGCAGCGCATCGTCAACGGCTTGTGGCAGTCCGGTGCGGAGGCCGTGTCGGTCAACGGGCAGCGGCTGACCGCGCTGTCGGCGATCAGGGCCGCGGGTGACGCCATACTGGTGGACAACAAACCGCTGCCGCCGCCGTACACGGTGCTGGCGGTCGGTGACGGACAGCAGTTGGCGAACGCCTTCCAGCGCAGCGTCGACGGGCAGTATCTGCGCGTTCTGCAGCAGAACTACGGGATCCGCTACAGCATTTCCGCTCAGGGAGAGGTCCGGCTGCCCGCCGCGCCACCGACACAGGGAAGGGCACATCGTGATCGCCGTATTGGGCCTCGTCGTGGGAGTCGTGGTCGGACTGGTCGTCCGCCCCGTGGTGCCGACGGCGGTCGAGCCCTACCTTCCCATCGCCGTCGTGGCGGCGCTCGACGCGGTGTTCGGCGGCCTCCGGGCGATGCTGGACGGAATCTTCGACGACAAGGTGTTCGTCGTGTCCTTCCTGTCCAACGTGGTCGTGGCGGCGCTGATCGTCTTCCTGGGCGACAAGCTCGGCGTGGGGGCGCAGCTGTCCACCGGTGTCGTGGTCGTCCTCGGTATCCGTATCTTCTCCAACGCGGCCGCGATCCGCCGGCACGTCTTCCGGGCGTGAGACCGATGAGCAACGACGACAACACGCCCGACGAGCCGGGCTCCGCGGAGCCGGCGAAGCCGACTGCGGAGGGCAAGTCCGGTAAGTCCGGCAAGCCTGCCGAGCCGGCCAAGTCCGAAAAGCCCGTCAAGTCCAAGCCGGAGCCTGCTCCGGAGGGTGAGTCTGCTCCCGTTTCCGGATCCGCAGCTGCGCCCGAATCCAAGGGCGCGGGCGAGGGTGAGTCGGGGCCCGCGGACGAGCCGGCAGCCGAGCCCGCAGCCGAAGAAGCCTCCGAGCGGGCCTCCGAACCGGCCTCCGAGCCGGTCTCCGGGCCCGAGCAGGCCGCTGGGGGCGCCGGACCGGCGCCCGGGGCGGGGACTGCCACCGAGCCCGTGACGGGCCGTCAGCGTCTGGCCAAGGCCTTCTGGCCGCCGCGGCTGACGCGGGCGCAGCTCACCGTCGCGGTGCTGCTGTGCGTCCTCGGCCTGGGCCTGGCCATCCAGGTCCGTTCGACCAGCGACAACAGCGCGCTGCGCGGTGCCCGGCAGGAGGACCTCGTACGGATCCTGGACGAGCTGGACAACCGCACCAAGCGGCTGGAGGACGAGAAGCGGCGGCTGGAGAGCCAGCGCACCGAGCTCGAAAGCAGCTCGAACCAGGCCGCGGAGGCCCGTAAGCAGACCGCGCAGAAGGAGCAGCAGCTCGCGGTGCTCGCGGGCACGGTGGCGGCGCAGGGGCCGGGCATCGAGCTCACGGTGAGCGACCCCAAGAACGCCGTCGAGTCCGACAAGCTCCTGGACACCATCCAGGAGCTGAGGGCCGCGGGAGCGGAGGCCATCCAGATCAATAACGTGCGGATCGTGGCCGACACCTATTTTTCCGGCGCGGCGGGGAAGGTGGAGATCGACGGCAAGAAGGTCTCGCAGCCTTACCGGTTCAAGGTGATCGGCAAGCCGCAGGATCTCGAGCCCGCGCTCAACATCCCCGGCGGTGTGGTGCAGACGCTGGAGAAGGAGCAGGCGGGCGTCACGGTCCAGCGGTCTGAGAAGATCATTGTGGACGCCTTGCGCCCGGCGAAGCGGCCTGACTACGCTCGGTCGTCATCGCAGTGAGGCGGGCGGTCATGCGGGCTTCAGAGGGAGGCCATGAGGTTGCGGGGGGTCGGCGCACCAAGTCGAGGGTGCGTGGTGGAAACTGTCTGTTGACCACGGACGTTGTATGGATGTCCAGGTCGGACGGTGTGTGCATCGAGGTTTTGTCCTGCCCCACGGGCGGGTCTGTTTCGGTCAAGGGGAATCGCCCGTGAAGTTGTTTGCGAAGTTGTTCGGCAAGAGCGCACGCCAGGACGGCGGCAGCGCCCGCCACCGCGCGTCGCGCCAGACGGAGGGCGGCGAGGGCCGCGAGGGCGCCCAGGAGGGGCGTCCGCTGTTCCGGGACCAGGTCGGAGCTCCGGGAGGAGACATTCCGGGCGGGTCGGCTGTTGACCCTGCCGCCACCGGGCGCATAGGTTTCGGGGCACCAGCGACCTCGAGCGCGCACGGAGGGTCTGCCTTGCCGGTATGTACGAGGTGCGGCCACCGGAACGCCGAGGCGAGCCGGTTCTGCTCCAACTGCGGTGCCCCGCTGAGGCCCGGTGCCGTGGCCGAGCGCGCCTCGGAGACCACGTCGACCATCTCGATCTCCGGTCTCGAGGCCTATGACTCCGAGGCCACCGGTCAGACGCCGATCCCGTCGCTCTCCCCGGAGGCGCAGGCGGCGGTCGACGCTCTGCCGCTCGGTTCGGCGCTGCTGGTCGTCCGGCGCGGCCCGAATTCCGGCAGCCGCTTCCTGCTGGACGGCGAGGTGACCACGGCGGGCCGGCACCCGCAGAGCGACATCTTCCTGGACGACGTCACGGTCTCCCGCCGGCACGTGGAGTTCCGCAGAGGCCAGGACGGCAGCTTCACCGTTTCCGACGTCGGCAGCCTCAACGGCACGTACGTCAACCGAGAGCGGATCGACGCGGTGCCCCTGAACAGCGGTGACGAGGTCCAGATCGGCAAGTACCGGCTGGTCTTCTACGGCAGCCAGCGGGGCATCTGACCGTCCCCCCGGGCTCCGTCCGGGGGGACCTAGGAAGGGCCATGCTTCGAACACCGTCGGGCGGCAGCGGGTCATCCGGTGCCGTCGGCGCGGAGGGGCGGCTGGTGAGCATCGGTACGGTGCTCAATCTGCTGCGTGAGGAGTTCCCCGAGGTCACCATCTCCAAGATTCGCTTCCTGGAGGCGGAGGGCCTGGTGGAGCCGCAGCGCACGCCGTCCGGATACCGCAAGTTCAGTACGGAGGACGTGGAGCGGCTCGGCTGCGTGCTGCGCATGCAGCGCGATCACTACCTTCCGCTGCGGGTCATCAAGGAGCACCTGGAAGCGCGGGCCCGGGGCGAGGCGCCGCAGCTGCCCGCCCCCGCCAAGCCCCGCGACGCCGCCCTCCTGGCCGATGGGAGTCAGGAGGCCGGCCCGGGCGCCGCGATCGGCGAGGCCGTCGCGGCGGCGGGTGCGGAGCCCGGGTCACCCGCGCCCTCCCCGGCCGTGCGGATCGGCCGCGGGGAGCTGCTCAGTGCCACCGGCGTCACGGAGCGTGAGCTGGGGGAGTGGGAGTCGTACGGGCTGGTCACCGCGCACCCGGACGGCGGATTCGACGCCGATGCGGTGGCCGTGGCGCGCCTCGTCGCCGACCTGGGCCGTTTCGGTCTGGAACCACGGCACCTTCGAGCCATGAAGGCCGCCGCCGACCGGCAGGCAGGCCTGGTCGAACAAGTGGTCGCACCGCTGCGGCGGCACCGTAATCCGCAGACCAGGGCGCATGCGGAGGCCACCACGCGCGAGCTGGCCACGCTCTCCGTGCGGCTGCACGCGGCGCTCGTGCAGGCCGCCCTGCACGCGGGCTCGCACTGACCGGCGAGTGCCCGACTACCCAAACCGGCCGGGCACGTCCTAGGGTTGCTGTGTGAACGAGCTCGATGTCGTGGGTGTCCGGGTGGAAATGCCCTCCAACCAGCCGATCGTGCTCCTGCGTGAAGTGGGAGGCGACCGCTACCTCCCGATCTGGATCGGACCGGGAGAGGCAACGGCCATTGCCTTCGCCCAGCAGGGCATGGCCCCGGCCCGTCCGCTGACCCACGACCTTTTCAAGGACGTGCTGGAGGCGGTCGGCCAGCAGCTCACGGAGGTCCGCATCACGGACCTGCGCGAGGGTGTGTTCTACGCGGAGCTCGTCTTCGCCAGCGGCGTGGAGGTCAGTGCCCGGCCGTCCGACGCCATAGCGCTGGCCCTGCGCACCGGTACGCCGATCTACGGCAGTGACGGTGTGCTGGACGATGCGGGGATCGCCATCCCGGACGAGCAGGAGGACGAGGTCGAGAAGTTCCGCGAGTTCCTCGACCAGATCTCGCCGGAGGACTTCGGCACCAGCAGTCAGTGAGCCGGCGCAGTCAGTGAGCCGGCCGGGGCGCTGTGTGACGGCTTGCCGCAGCGCATTCGATCAGGTCTTCCCGGTACAGAGGCACGCAAAACCACTCTCTGGGTGATTATCACTCGGCGTGCCGAGTGTGGCGATCGTTGACGCACCCCGAGTGACTGCCTACCGTCGAGAGGGCAGGTCAAGGACGGAGGTCGGCGTGAGAAGCATGGGCGACGGGACGGCGGTCGGCAGTCCGTATCCGCTGTTCGGGGGAGCGGTCGAACAGGCCCCCCGTCATGCCACTCCGGTGGAGGTCACCGCACCGCGGGACCCGGAGGCCGATCTGATCGGCTACCGCGGACCGACGGCGTGCGCGGCCGCGGGCATCACTTACCGCCAGCTCGACTACTGGGCGCGCACGGGCCTGGTGGAGCCGAGCGTGCGACCCGGGCACAGCTCCGGCACGCAGCGGCTCTACAGCTTCCGGGACGTGGTCGTCCTCAAGATCGTGAAGCGGCTGCTGGACACCGGCGTGTCCCTGCAGAACATCCGCACGGCCGTCCAGCACCTGCGCTCGCGCGGCATGGCCGACCTGCCCCGCATGACGCTGATGAGCGACGGCGCCACGGTGTACGAGTGCACTTCGCCCGACGAGGTCGTCGATCTCCTCCAGGGCGGGCAGGGCGTCTTCGGGATCGCCGTGGGCGTCGTGTGGCGCGATGTCGAGAGCGCGCTGTCCCAGCTGCACGGCGAGCGGATCGACACGGGCGAGACGCTGATCCGCCCCAACCCCGCCGACGAGCTGGCCCGCCGCCGCAACCGCGTCGGCTGACCGCCGGGCGGCAGCCCGGGCCGGTGGGCCGGCCGCGGCGGCCCTGGGGGCCCGCTCCGCGCCCCGACCCGTAAATCAGGGCACGTCAGGCGTACCGGGGCACATCTCCGTGATTGTCAGTGGCATGCGGCAGCATCGGTGTCGTGAGAGGCGCGCCCACCATCCTGCATCTCGACATGGATGCTTTCTACGCCGCGGCCGAGCAGGCGGCCAAGCCCAGCCTGCGCGGGAAACCCGTCGTGGTGGGCGGGATCGGCCCGCGCGGCGTGGTGGCCACCGCGTCGTACGAGGCCCGGGTCTTCGGGGTCCGCTCCGCGATGGCCACGGCCCAGGCCCGCAGGCTGTGCCCCAACGCCGCCTACCTCACCCCGCGGTTCTCGCTCTACCGCGACATCAGCGAGGTGGTCATGAGCCTGCTCGGCGAGCTGTCGCCGCTGGTGGAGCCGCTCAGCCTCGACGAGGCGTTCGTGGATCTGGAGGCCGGCGGCGTCGAGCCGACCTCGGCGGCCGTGCGGGCGGTGGGGGAGCGCCTGCGGCGGGACATCCGCGCGGCCACGGGGCTGAGCGGGTCGGTGGGGCTCGCCGCGTCCAAGATGCTCGCGAAGATCGCCTCCGAAGAGGCCAAGCCCGACGGTCTGGTGCTCATCGAGCCGGGCACCGAGCTCGAGCTGCTGGGCCCCATGTCCGTGCGCGCCATCCCCGGCGTCGGCCCGGCCACCGCCGAGACGCTGCGCCGGGCCGGCATCACGACCGTCGCCGAGACCGGCGAGGCGGGCGAGGCGGAGCTCGTGCGGCTCCTCGGGAAGGCCCATGGCGCGGGGCTGTACGCCCTGGCCACCGGGCATGACGACCGGCCCGTCGTCGCCGAGCGGGACGCCAAGTCCGTGTCCGTGGAGGACACCTTCGAGGAGGACCTGACCGACCGGTCACGGGTACAGCTGGAGATCGCCCGGCTCGCCGAGCGGTGCGTGCAGCGGCTACGGGCCGCCGGGCGGTCCGGGCGCACCGTGGTCATCAAAGTGCGCAGCTACGACTTCTCGACGCTGACCCGCTCGGAGACGCTGCGCGGCCCGACGGACGACCCCGCGGTGGTCAAGGAGGCCGCGGCCCGGCTGATCGACGGCGTGGACACCACGGCGGGGGTCCGCCTGCTCGGCGTCGGCGTCAGCGGGCTCGCCGACTACACCCAGGAGGACCTCTTCGCCCAGGCCGCGAGCGAGGCCGCGGGTGCGGCAGGGGCGGGGGAGGGGCCGCAGGGCCCGGCGGAGGGGCAGGGCGAGGC
>NZ_JBPQTS010000207.1:0-10299 GCF_051386455.1 Streptomyces sp. URMC 124 | reverse complement strand
TCCGCGCCTGCTCCGCGCCTGCTCCGCGCCTGCTCCGCGCCTGCTCCGCGCCTGCTCCGCGCCTGCTCCGCGCCTGCTCCGCGCCCGCTCCACGCCCGCTCCACGTCCGCAGTCCGCGCCCGGGCCGCGTGCCCGAGCGGGGACGCCGACGCCTTTCCGGTTTTCTCCGGCAAATCAAAGTGAATTACTTCTACACAAAACAAAAAGCGGAACGCAATCCCACGCAGGCTGCTGCCGGAATCCGCCCCGCCGCATAAGCGCCGGGGCGGAAACCGTCACGGTGTCAGGTGTTACCCGTGGTGTGTCAGCGGTCCGTGTGGCCGTAGCTCACGACCCGGCCGTGACCGGAGCAGTCACCTCTGAAGATCCAGTAGCCCTTGCCCACCCAGGCGCCGTACAGGTAGGTGCCGTCGGAACAGCGGGTCCACGACTGGGACTGGCCGTAGTCGACGCGACAGTTGGCCGTCCACACCGTCCCGGTGTTCCTGTAGTTGTCGCAGGACGAGACGTGCGGCGCCGGTGCCGCCGAGGCGGCCGAGGCCCCCACCAGGCTGGTGCCGGCCGCCATGATCGAGCCCACAGCGGCGTAGGCCAGGCGGCGCTTGATGCGGTTCATTGGCTTCCCTCCCTGGAACTGATTGCCGTTCGGACGGAAACCTAACGGGAGATCGAGTGAACTACAGTGCGGTAATTCGCCAATGAGTTCCCATGGGTTGGCGCTTTTCGGCCGCGACGCTGGCGAATATTCACCGTCTTTGCAGAGGTGTCGGGGAAGGGGTGCAGATCAGGGGAGGCGGGCGGGAAAGGGGAAGTGACGCGTTCCGGGCGGCTCGGCGCGTGACGGTCGCACCGGGGCGGCTCCCGGGCCCTTCGGTGCCGCGCCCGCCGCCTCCGCGTCGGCGGCGCCCGCCCCCGACGCCGCCGCCCGGATGGCAGGCTTGGAGCCATGCGCCCACGCCCGTTCCTCGCCGTTCTCGCCGCTGCCGCGCTCGCCGTGCTGCCCGCCGGCCCGGCCCTGGCCGACGGCGACGGCGCGTCGCAGCGGTCCGCCGCCGCCGACGGCACCGCCGCCGCCTTCACCATCGAGGACCCGCGGATCAAGGAGTCCAGCGGGCTGGCGGCCAGCCGGGCCCACCCCGGCGTGTACTGGACGCACAACGACAGCGACGACGGCCCGTACGTCTACGCCGTGGACAGCCGCACCGGCCGCACCGTCGCCACCGTCACCCTCGCCGGGGTCCGGCCCCGCGACGTCGAGGCCATCTCCCTCGGACCGGACGGCTCGCTCTACCTGGGCGACATCGGGGATAACTTCGGCGGCCGCTGGAAGGAAGTGTGGATCTACCGCTTCCCCGAGCCGAAGACCCTCAAGGACATCACCGTCACTCCCACCCGCTACACCGTCCGCTACGAGGACGGCCCGCGCGACGCCGAGTCGCTGATGGTGCACCCGAAGACCGGGCGCGTGTACCTCGTCAGCAAGAAGCGCTCGGGCAAGGGCGGCCTGTACGAGGCCCCCGAGAAGCTGTCCGCGTCGGGCGTGAACGTCTTCCGGCGGGTCGCCGAGATCAACACGTGGGCCACGGACGGCGCCTTCTCCCCGGACGGCACCCGGCTCGTCGTCCGCGGCTACTTCGACGCCGTCGCGTACCGCTGGCGCGACGGCCGCCCCGAGGAGATCGGCCGCCCGAGCGTTCCGCTGCAGCGCCAGGGGGAGTCGGTCACCTTCACCCCGGACGGCCGGACCCTGATGTACGGGACGGAGGGCAAACGCAGTTCGGTGCAGCCGGTCACCCTGCAGGGCGACCTCCTGCCGGACACGGCGGCGAAGCCGCGGGACGACGCGAAGGGCGGCGCGGCGCGCGCCGGCAAGGACGGCGGCGGTGACGGCGACGACGGCCGGACCCGCACGATCGCCCTCGGCGCGGGCACGCTCGCCGTGGCGGCGGTCCTCGTCCTGGGGGTACGGAGGCTGGTGCGGCGGCGACGTTAGGGCGCGCCCCGCGTACGGCCGCCAGCGCGACCCGGGGCCCCGCCGCTCGTGCCCGCCGCGCGTGCCCGCCGCCCGTGCCTGTCGCGCGCGCCCGCCGCGCGTACCCTCAGCGCGGGCCCCCCCCCCGGGCGGGCCCACCGCCGACCGTCAGAGGCGCTCGATCACGTAATCGACGCACGCCGTCAGCGCCGCCACGTCCGCCGGGTCGATCGCCGGGAACATCGCGATGCGCAGCTGGTTGCGGCCCAGCTTGCGGTACGGCTCGGTGTCCACGATGCCGTTGGCGCGCAGGACCTTGGCGACGGCCGCCGCGTCCACGTCCTCGGAGAAGTCGATCGTGCCGATGACGGCGGACCGCTTGGCCGGGTCGGTCACGAACGGGCTCGCGTGCGCGGACGCCTCGGCCCAGCCGTAGAGCGTGCGGGCGGAGGTGGCGGTGCGGCGGACCGCGAAGTCCAGGCCGCCCTGGCCGTTCAGCCACTCCAGCTGCTGGTTCAGCAGGAAGAGGGTGGAGAGGGCCGGGGTGTTGTACGTCTGGTTCTTCAGGGAGTTGTCGATCGCGGTCGGCAGCGAGAAGAACTCGGGGACGTGCCGCCCGGAGGCGTGCACGCGCGCCGCCCGCTCCAGGGCCGCGGGCGAGAAGACGGCGAGCCACAGGCCGCCGTCGGAGGCGAAGGACTTCTGCGGTGCGAAGTAGTAGACGTCGGTCTCGGCGATGTCGACGGGCAGGCCGCCCGCGCCGGACGTCGCGTCCACCAGCACGAGCGCGCCCTCGTCGGCGCCCTCGACGCGCTTGATCGGCGCGGCGACACCGGTGGAGGTCTCGTTGTGGGTGAAGGCGTAGGCGTCGACGCCCGCCTCCGCCTTCGGCTCCGGGTGGGTTCCGGGGTCGGAGGAGATGACGGTGGGCTCCTCCAGCCAGGGCGCGAGCTTCGCGGCCTTGGCGAACTTGGAGGAGAACTCGCCGAAGGAGAGGTGCTGCGACCTGGACTCGATGAGGCCGTGCGTCGCGACGTCCCAGAAGGCGGTGGAGCCGCCGTTGCCGAGGATCACCTCGTAGCCCTCGGGCAGGGAGAAGAGTGCGCGCACGCCGTCGCGCACCGAGCCGACCAGGTTCTTGACCGGGGCCTGGCGGTGGGACGTGCCGAGCAGGGAGGTTCCGGTGGCGGCCAGCGCGGCGAGCGCTTCCGTGCGCACCTTGGACGGGCCCGCGCCGAAGCGACCGTCGGCGGGCTTGATGTCAGCGGGAATCTGGATATCAGCCACGCGGGCAGCCTAGTGCGTGAGCTCTTCCCGATCAGTAAAACGTCCGTTCGGTGAGACGGTGGAAGGGGGGACTCCGGGGCACTATGGGGTGTATGGCTGATCTTGTGGAAAGTGATGCTGACCACGAAAAGCTGGAGCCGGCACTCCGCGAAGCCGTACGGGGCGAGGTCCGCTTCGACGCCGCGGCCCGCGCCCTGACCACCATGGACGCCTCGAACTACCGCCGCGTGCCCCTCGGCGTCGTGGCCCCGCGCGACGCCGATGACGTGGCCGCCGCGCTCGCCGTCTGCCGGGAGCGCGGCGTGCCGGTCGTCGCCCGCGGCGGGGGCACCTCGATCGCCGGTCAGGCGACGGGCACGGGCGTGGTGCTGGACTTCACCCGCCACATGAACGCGATCACGGCGATCGATCCGCGGGCCCGTACGGCCGTCGTGCAGCCGGGCGTCGTCCTCGACGCGCTGCGGGCCGCGGCGGGCGCGCACGGGCTGACGTTCGGCCCCGACCCGTCCACGCACGCCCGGTGCACGCTCGGCGGCATGATCGGCAACAACGCGTGCGGTGCCCACTCCGTGGCCTGGGGGACCACCGCCGACAACGTCCACGAGCTGGACGTGCTGACGTACGGCGGCGAGCGGGCGCACCTCGCCCGCGGGTACGACGGGCTGCCGCCCCGGCTCGCCGCGGGCCTGCGCCACCTGGCCGAGGGTGAATTGGCGCTGCTGCGCACCGGGTTCCCCGCCCTCCCGCGGCGCATCTCCGGATACGCGCTGGACGCGCTGCTTCCGGAACGGCGCGCCGACGTGGCCCGCGCCTTCACCGGCAGCGAGGGCACGCTCGGGGTGCTGACGCAGGCCACCGTACGGCTGGTCGAGGCGCCCCGGGCCCGCGCACTGGCGGTGCTCGGGTACGCGGACGAGAGCGACGCCGCGGACGCCGCCCACCTGCTGCTGCCGCACCGCCCGCTGACGGTCGAGGGAATGGCCGCCGACCTCGTGGGCCCCGCCGCGGCGGCCGGACTGCCCCGGGGCGCGGCCTGGCTGTTCGTCGAGACCGGCGGCGGCACGGCCGCCGAGGCCCGGGCGCGGGCCGAGGAGATCGTCCGGGCGGCGGCCCCGGCCGCCACCGGCTCCACGGTCGTCGCGGACGCGGCCGGGCAGCGCGCCCTGTGGCGCCTGCGCGACGACGCCGCCGGCACCGCCACCCGCCTGCCCGACGGCACCGAGGCATGGCCCGGCTGGGAGGACTGCGCGGTCCCGCCCGCCCGGCTCGGCGCCTACCTGCGCGACTTCCGTGCCCTCCTGCGCCGCTACGGGCTGCACGGCGCGCCCTACGGCCACTTCGGCGACGGCTGCATCCACGTCCGCATCGACTTCCGACTGACCCGCCCGGAGGGCGTCCGGCGCTTTCGCGCCTTCTCCGGCGAGGCCGCCGAACTGGTCGTCTCGCACGGCGGCTCGCTGTCGGGCGAGCACGGCGACGGGCAGGCGCGCGCGGAACTCCTGCCCAAGATGTACGGGCCCGAAATCGTCCGCCTCTTCGAGCGCTTCAAGGACCTCTGGGACCCGGACGGCGGCCTCAACCCGGGCATCCTCGCCCGCCCGGACCGGCTGGACGAGAACCTCCGCTTCGACGTGCTGCCGAGCCGGCCCGTACCGGTCGCATTCACCTATCCGGGGGGTGGTGGCGGTGAGGGCGACGGCGGGGGGTTCGCGGGGGCGGTGCGGAGGTGCGTCGGCGTCGCCAAGTGCCGGGAGACCGGCCCCACTCCGGGCGGGGCGGGCGTCATGTGCCCCTCGTACCGGGTGACCGGCGAAGAACAGCACTCCACGCGCGGCCGCGCCCGCCTGCTGCACGAGATGCTGGCGGGCGAGGTCATCACGGACGGGTGGCGCTCGGAGGAGGTCCGCGAGGCGCTGGACCTGTGCCTCGCCTGCAAGGGATGCCGGAGCGACTGCCCGGTGGGCGTCGACATGGCCACGTACAAGGCGGAGTTCCTCCACCACCACTACGCGGGACGGGTGCGGCCCGCCGCGCACTACACGATGGGCCGGCTGCCGGTCTGGCTCCGGGCGGTGGCGGCGCTCCGGGCCCCGCGGGCGCTCAACCGGCTGGCCGCCATCGGCCCGGCGGCCGCCGCGGCGAAGCGCTTCGGGGGCATCGCGGGGGAGCGCGACCTGCCGCTCCTCGCGGAGGAGCCGTTCGTGCGGTGGTGGAGGGGACGGGGCGCCCCCGCCCCCTCCACCACCGGTGCGCCCGGCGGCGGCCCCGGCGGCCACCCGCCCCGTTCCGGGGAACGGGCGGCGGGAGGGGAAAGGAGGCGCGTCGCCGGTGCGGATCTCGTGCTGTGGCCCGACACGTTCACCAACTTCCTCTGCCCGGAGACCGGCCGCGCCGCCGTCGCCGTCCTCGAACACGCCGGCCTCCGTATCGCCGTCCCGCCGAAGGCGCCCTGCTGCGGCCTCACCTGGGTCACCACCGGCCAACTCGACCACGCTCGCAAGGAAATGAGCCGAAGCCTCGACCTCATGGCCCCCGCCCTCGCCGCCGGGCTGCCCGTCACCGTGCTGGAGCCCAGCTGCGCCGCCACCCTCCGCACGGACCTTCCCGAGCTGCTCCCCGGCGACCCCCGGGCGCGCCGACTCGCGGACAGCGTCCGTACGTTCGCCCAGACCCTCGAAGAGCTCGCCCCGCACTGGCAGCCGCCCCGCCTGGACCGGCCCGTCGCCGGTCAGACCCACTGCCACCAGCACGCCGTCCTCGGTGACGCCGCCGAGCGCCGCCTGCGCGAGCGCGCCGGGCTCGTGGGCGCACTGAGCGGCGGCTGCTGCGGCCTGGCCGGGAACTTCGGCTTCGAAGCAGGGCACTTCGAGGTGTCCGTGGCGTGCGCGGAGGAGCAGCTGCTGCCGGCGCTGCGGCGGGCGGCCGGCCACGGCGACGGCGGTGGCGCGGAGGTCCTCGCCGACGGGTTCTCCTGCCGTACGCAGATCGCCCAGCTCGCCGGCGTACGCGCTCGGCACCTGGCCGAGGTGCTCGCCGGGTCCCTCGGCCGGACCGCGCGGCCCTCCACGCAACCGCACAACTGACCGAAAAATAAAGGCAAGCACGCTTGATTGTTTTCCGGCGCACTGCCACGCTCTCCCCGTCCTGACGAACTCCCGAGGGAGCGGCACACAGTGACAGACCCGGAACCCTTACGTCCGCTGCGGATCGGCAACGCCTCCGGTTTCTACGGCGACCGCTTCGGCGCCCTCCGTGAGATGCTGACCGGCGGCCCCCTCGACGTCCTCACCGGTGACTATCTCGCCGAGCTGACCATGCTCATCCTCGGCCGCGACCGCCTGAAGGACCCCGCCCGCGGCTACGCCGGCACCTTCCTGCGCCAGCTGGAGGAGAGCCTCGGCCTGGCCGCCGACCGCGGCGTGAAGATCGTCGCCAATGCGGGCGGGCTCAACCCCGGCGGACTCGCCCGCGAGATCCGCGCCCTCGCCCGCCGCGTCGGCGCCGACGTCCGCGTCGCCCACGTCGAGGGCGACGACCTGCTGAAGGAGCGGGAGTGGGGCCCGGACGTCCTCACGGCCAACGCCTACCTCGGCGGCGCGGGCATCGCCGCCTGCCTGCGTGCGGGGGCGGACGTCGTCGTCACCGGCCGCGTCACCGACGCGGCCCTCGTCACCGGCCCCGCCGCCGCCCACTTCGGCTGGCTCGCCGACGACCTGGACCGGCTGGCCGGGGCGGTCGTCGCCGGGCACGTCCTGGAGTGCGGCACGCAGGCCACGGGCGGCAACTACTCCTTCTTCACCGAGCACGACGTCCGCCGCCCCGGCTTCCCGCTCGCCGAGATCCACGCCGACGGCTCGGTCGTCATCACCAAGCACCCCGGTACGGGCGGCGCCGTCACCGTGGGCACGGTCACGGCCCAGTTGCTGTACGAGACGGGGGGCCCGCGCTACCTGGGCCCCGACGTGACCGCCCGCCTCGACACCGTCCGCCTCGCGCAGGACGGCCCGGACCGCGTGCGGATCAGCGGCGTGCGGGGCGAGGCCCCGCCGGCCACGCTCAAGGTCGGCCTCACGCGCGTGGGCGGGTGGCGCAACGAGGTCGTGTTCGTGCTGACCGGCCTCGACGTGGAAGCCAAGGCCGCCCTCGTACGGGCGCAGATGGAGGACGCGCTGGGCAAGCGCCCGCCCGCCGAGGTCCGCTGGACCCTCGCGCGCACCGACCACGCCGACGCGGAGGTACAGGAGGAGGCGAGCGCCCTGCTGCGGCTCGTCGTACGCGACCCCGACCCCGAGGCGGTCGGCCGCGCCGTCAGCGGCGCGGCCGTCGAGCTGGCCCTGGCCAGCTGCCCGGGCTTCCACGTCACCGCGCCACCGGGCCGGGGCTCCCCGTACGGCGTGTTCGAGGCCGCGGCGGTGGACGCGTACGCCGTCCGGCACACGGCGGTGCTGCCGGACGGCACGCGGCTACGGGTGCCCGCGGTGCCGCCGGTCGCGGAGGGAGAGCCGCCGCCCGAGCCCCCCGTACTGCCCGAGCCGCTGCCGCCCGGGCCCGTCCGGCGCGCCCCGCTCGGGCTCGTCGCGGGGGCGCGCAGCGGCGACAAGGGCGGCGCGGCCAACGTGGGCGTGTGGGTGCGGACGGACACGGCGTGGCGCTGGCTGGCCCACGAGCTCACCGGGGCGCGGTTCCGCCGGCTCCTGCCGGAGACCGCCCGGCTCCCCGTGACCCGGCACGTCTATCCGGGCCTGCGCGCCCTGAACTTCACCGTCGAGGGGCTGCTCGGCGCCGGCGTCGGCTCCCAGGCCCGCTTCGACCCGCAGGCCAAGGCGCTGGGGGAGTGGCTGCGCTCCCGGCACGTGGACATACCGGAGGTCCTGCTGTGACGGGCCCGCGGACACGCAGGGAGGTGCTGCTGTGACGGTGCTCGTCTCCGGGCTCGACACGTCGGGCGAGGAGTACGCCGCCCACCGGGCGGCCATGCTGGAGCGGCTCGACGCGATCGCGGCGGAGCACGCGCGGGCCGTCGCCGGGGGTGGGGAAAAGTACGTCACCCGGCACAGGGAGCGGGGCAAACTCCTCGCACGCGAGCGCGTGGAGCTGCTGATCGACCCCGATACGCCGTTCCTGGAGCTGTCCCCGCTCGCCGGGTGGGGGAGCGACTACACGGTGGGCGCCTCGCTCGTCACCGGGATCGGGGTGATCGAGGGCGTCGAGTGCGTCGTCACCGCCAACGACCCCACCGTGCGGGGTGGCGCCAGCAACCCCTGGACGCTGAAGAAGGCGCTGCGGGCGAACGAGATCGCGTTCGCCAATCGCCTGCCCGTCGTCTCGCTCGTCGAGTCCGGCGGAGCGGATCTGCCGAGCCAGAAGGAGATCTTCATCCCGGGCGGCGGGCTGTTCCGCGACCTGACGCGGCTGTCGGCCGCCGGGATCCCCACGGTGGCCGTCGTGTTCGGCAATTCGACGGCCGGTGGCGCGTACGTGCCCGGCATGTCCGACCACGTGATCATGGTGAAAGAGCGGTCGAAGGTCTTCCTGGGCGGGCCGCCGCTGGTCCGGATGGCCACGGGGGAGGAGAGTGACGACGAGTCCCTGGGCGGCGCGGAGATGCACGCGCGCGTGTCCGGCCTCGCGGACCACTTCGCCGTCGACGAAATGGACGCGCTGCGGCGGGCCCGGCGCGTCGTCGCCCGCCTGAACCGGCGCAAGGCCCACCCCGATCCGGGGCCCGCCGCGCTGCCCCTGTACGACGAGGAGGAGCTCCTCGGCATCGTGCCGGGCGACCTCAAAATCCCCTTCGACCCTCGCGAGGTCGTCGCGCGCGTCGTGGACGGGTCGGACTTCGACGAGTTCAAGGGGGAGTACGGGCGGAGCCTGGTGACGGGATGGGCTTCCGTCCACGGGTATCCCGTGGGGGTCCTCGCCAATGCGCAGGGGGTGCTCTTCAGCGAAGAGTCGCAGAAGGCCGCTCAGTTCATCCAGCTGGCCAATCGGTACGACGTGCCGCTGGTCTTCCTGCACAACACCACCGGGTACATGGTGGGGCAGGCCTACGAGCAGGGGGGCATCATCAAGCACGGCGCAATGATGATCAATGCGGTGGCCAACTCGCGGGTCCCCCACCTGTCGGTGCTCATCGGCGCGTCCTACGGTGCCGGGCACTACGGCATGTGCGGGCGGGCCTTCGACCCGCGGTTCCTCTTCGCCTGGCCCAGCGCCAAGGCGGCGGTCATGGGGCCGCAGCAGCTCGCGGGGGTGCTGTCGATCGTCGCCCGCGCGTCGGCGGAGGCCAGGGGCCGGGCGTACGACGAGGAGGCCGACGCCGCGCTGCGGGTCATGGTCGAGCAGCAGATCGAGTCGGAGTCGCTGCCGGTGTTCCTTTCCGGGCGGCTCTACGACGACGGCGTCATCGACCCGCGCGACACGCGGACCGTCCTGGGGATGTGTTTGTCCGCGGTTCACTCGGCGCCGGTCGAGGGCGTGCGGGGCGGGTTCGGGGTCTTCCGGATGTGAACGCGACCGGGATGACGGGACTCACAGGGCTGACAGGGCTGGCAGGGCTGATGGGGGTGACAGGGCTGATGGGGGTGATGATCGAGTGATCGAGTCGCTGCTGGTCGCCAACCGGGGCGAGATCGCGTGCCGGGTGTTCCGCACATGCCGGGAGCTGGGCGTCCGCACGGTAGCCGTGTACGCGGATGCGGATGCCGGCGCGTTGCACGTGCGCGAGGCGGACGTCGCGGTGCGGCTGCCGGGGGCTGCCGCGGCAGACACGTATCTGCAAGGGGACGCGGTGGTCGAGGCCGCGCTCGCCGCGGGTGCCGGTGCCGTGCACCCCGGATACGGCTTCCTCTCCGAGAACGCGGCGTTCGCGCGGGCCGTGACGGGCGCGGGGCTCGTGTGGGTCGGGCCGCCGCCCGACGTGATCGAGGCCATGGCGTCCAAGACGCGCGCCAAGCGGATCATGGCGGAGGCGGGGGTGCCCGTGCTGACCCCCGGCGAACCG
The DNA here is from genome assembly GCF_051386455.1 of Streptomyces sp. URMC 124. Lineage (NCBI taxonomy): Bacteria > Bacillati > Actinomycetota > Actinomycetes > Kitasatosporales > Streptomycetaceae > Streptomyces > Streptomyces sp. URMC 124. The sequence goes on along the minus strand of NZ_JBPQTS010000207.1, from coordinate 37 downwards.
CCGCTCATCGTCAAGGCCGCGGCGGGCGGGGGCGGGC
>NZ_JBPQTS010000206.1:0-10316 GCF_051386455.1 Streptomyces sp. URMC 124 | reverse complement strand
GGCTGGGCCACCGGAGCCGGCTGGGCAGCCGGGGCAACCGGTGCTGCCGGGGCGGGGGCTGCAGCGGGTGCAGGAGCCCCGGAGACCGCCGCGCGGGCGGCGGCCGGACCCGACAGCCCGGGGACGGGCGCGGGCTGCCCGTACGCCTGGTCAGGGGCGTGTGCGTGTGCGCCGGGGCCCGGCGCATAGCCCGCCGCGGGAACCATGGGAGCCGTCACGAGCGCGGCCGCACCCCGCTCGAGCTTCTCGAGCCGGGCCCGTACGGACCGCTCGTCGTCGTACGCGGCGGGCAGCAGCACGCGCGCGCAGATCAGCTCCAGCTGCAGCCGCGGCGAGGTCGCCCCGCGCATTTCGGTCAGACCCTCGTTGACCAGGTCGGCGGCGCGGCTGAGCTCGCCCGGGCCGAAGACGCCGGCCTGGGCCTGCATGCGCTCCACGAGGTCGGCGGGCGCGTCGATGAGGCCCTTCTCGACCGCATCCGGCACGGCGGCGAGGATCACGAGGTCGCGCAGGCGCTCCAGGAGGTCGGCGACGAAGCGGCGGGGGTCGTTGCCGCCCTCGATGACCCGGTCGACGACCTCGAAGGCCGCCGCCCCGTCGTTCGCCGCGAAGGCGTCGACGACGGCGTCGAGCAGCGAGCCGTCCGTGTAGCCCAGGAGGGACGTGGCCATGGCATACGTCACACCGTCCTCGGCGGCACCGGCGAGGAGCTGGTCCATCACGGACATCGAGTCACGCACGGAACCGGCACCCGCGCGCACGACGAGCGGCAGCACGCCGTCCTCGACGGGGATCTTCTCCTGCTCGCAGACCTCGCCCAGGTAGTCACGCAGGGTGCCGGGCGGGACGAGACGGAAGGGGTAGTGGTGCGTACGCGACCGGATGGTGCCGATGACCTTCTCGGGCTCCGTGGTCGCGAAGATGAACTTGAGGTGCTCCGGCGGCTCCTCGACCACCTTCAGCAGGGCGTTGAAGCCCGCCGAGGTGACCATGTGGGCCTCGTCGATGATGTAGATCTTGTAGCGGCTGGAGGCGGGCCCGAAGAAGGCCTTCTCCCGCAGCTCACGGGCGTCGTCCACACCACCGTGGGAGGCGGCGTCGATCTCGATCACGTCGATCGAACCGCGTCCGTTGCGCGCGAGGTCCTGGCACGACTGGCACTCCCCGCAGGGAGTGGGCGTCGGCCCCTGCTCGCAGTTCAGACAGCGGGCGAGGATGCGCGCGCTCGTCGTCTTGCCGCAGCCGCGTGGTCCGCTGAACAGATACGCGTGATTGACCCTGTTGTTCCGCAGCGCCTGCTGCAACGGGGTGGTGACATGCTCCTGCCCGATGACCTCGGCGAAGGACTCGGGGCGGTAACGGCGGTAGAGCGCGAGGGACGACACACGTACGACGATATCGGGCCGCACTGACAAGTGGTCTCGATCACATCCCCGGACCCCCGCAGCCACAGGGCGAGCGCCCCGGGCCCCGCGCCCGGAACCTTCCCCGGAAACACAAGGGCCCCCCACGCACCCGCCAGAGCCCACTTACCCTTGCTGCCTTCCGGCCCTGGGGGAGTTCGGTGAGATAGCGCCACGTGAGGGGCTTGCCCCCAGCCTAGCGGATCCCGGGCAGTGCCCGTACCCGCTCCCCGCCTCCGGACCCACCCCCGGACCCACCTCGGGAGAAGGCGTTCGCGAGCACCCCTCCGCGTCTTGTATTGTTTGCCGCGGAGGATTCGCCTAGAGGCCTAGGGCGCACGCTTGGAAAGCGTGTTGGGGGCAACCCCTCACGAGTTCGAATCTCGTATCCTCCGCACTCGCCCAGTAGGGCAGATGAGGGCCCTGACCGTTGACGGTCGGGGCCCTTGTCGTTGTGTGGGCTCGCTTCGTTTGGGCTTGCTTTCGGTTTCGGTGGGGTCAGGAGGGGGCGGGGGTCGGCTCGATTTCGATGTGGAGGGATGCGACGGCCGCGTCGAGGCGGGCGTGCAGTTCCTTCTCGTCGGGCGCCGTGGCGATGACGTGCCCCAGCCGGCTCAGGAAGCCGCGCGGAGGGAGGCGGACCTCCCGGCCCTCTTCCACGTGCCAGGCCATCTCGTGCCGAGCCCCGGCGGCCGGGTCGGGTGCCCGGAGCGTGCGGACCACGCCGTCGTGCTGCGGGTACAGCATCCGGATGCCGGCGACGCCGGCGCGGATCGGCTCGGGGTCGGCGTCTTCGCCGGTCAGCGCGGCCACGGTGAGGGCGACCATGTCGACGCCCGTGGCCAGCCGGTGCGCGTAGGGGATCTGGTCGCCGCCGAGCCGCGCCGCCACCTCGATCATGCGCGGCCCGTCCGCGGTCATCCTGAGTTCGCTGTGAGTGGCGCCGACGGTGATGCCGAGGGCCTGGTGGGCGGCGATGACCGTGTCGATGAGCTGCTGGTCGTGAGGGCGTGTTCCCGGGGCCCGGCAGACGTGCCCGAGCTCCTCGAAGTAGGGCGCGAACCCCACCTCCTTGTCGGTGATCCCGCAGATGCGGACCTCGCCGTCCCGGACGACGGATTCCACGCTGAACTCCGGGCCGTCGAGGTACTGCTCGACCAGCACCCCCGGCTCGGGGTCGATGCGGGCGAAGCCGGCTCCCGCCGCTACCTCGAACACGGCGCGCAGCGCGGACTCGTCGTCGGCGCGGACCACGCCGATGCTGCCGCCGAGGTTGCGGGGCTTGACCACCACCGGGTAGCCGAGGCCGGCGGCGGCCGCCGCGGCGCCGTCGGGGTCGTGCACGAGCACGCTGCGGGCCGACGGCACGCCGGCGGCCTCGAAGGCGTCCCGCATCGCCCGCTTGTCCCGGCACCGGGCCGCGGCCCCGGGTGACAGCCCCGGCAGCCCCAGCAGGGCCGCGACGTACGCGGTCAGCTCCACCTGCGCCTCGTCGTACGTCAGCACGCCGTCGAAGGGGGACTGCCGGTGCAGCGGCAGGACGGCCTCGCGGACCTCCTCGCGGTCCCGCAGGTCGGCCTGGAGGCTCACGCGGACGAAGGGCTCGGTCCAGGGACGCGGCACGGTGTCGATCAGCACCACCTCGTCTCCGCGTCCGTGCAGGGTTTCCAGGATGTACCTGCGGTAGATCTCGATGCCCGCGCCGAGCATCAGGAGTCGTGCCATGGGGTTTCTCCTAGTTGGGGGACGATCCCGTGGGTAGTCGGAGGACGTTCCGGTCGGTCGGGGTACCTCAGCGGCAGGGCGGAGTACCGGGGCGGGGTCAGCCTTCCGGGGGCGGCAGGAGTCCATTCACACCCAGCCCCGGTCCGGCCGGAAGGTTCAGGACCGGCCCCTCGTAGCGGACTCCGCCGCGCACCGGGGACGCGCCGAGCCACAGGGGCGCGTCCAGGTCGACGTGCGTGACCGCGGGGCGCGCCGCCACCACGCTCGCGGCGGCGGTCACGGAGATCTCCGTCTCCAGCGAGCAGCCCACCATGCAGCCCAGGCCGGCCGCCTCGGCGATGGAGATGATGCGGAGCACGTTGCGGATGCCGCCGCTCTCCTGCAGCTTGACGCTCAGCACGTCGGCGGCCTCGTGCCGGACGACTTCCAGGGCGTCCCGTGCGGTCAGCACGCTCTCGTCGGCGACCACCGGGGTGAGGACGCGCTCCCGGACGAAGCGGAGCGCGCCGAGGTCGCGGGCCGCCACCGGCTGCTCGATGAGTTCGATGTCCGCCCCGCGGTCCTCCAGCAGCCGGACGGCCCGGACGGCCAGCTTCGCGGTCCAGCCCTGGTTGGCGTCCAGGCGCAGCCGGACGCCGGGTCCCACCGCCTGCCGGACGGCCTCGACGCGCCGGACGTCGAGTTCGACGGCGTGACCGACCTTCAGCTTCAGGGCGGTGAAGCCGTCCCCGGCCAGTTCGTCCGCCCGCCGGGCCATTTCCTCGGGCGTGCCGAGGCCCACCGTGATGCTGGTCTCCAGCTTCCTGTCCGAGCCGCCCAGCGACCGGAACAGGGGGGTTCCCAGCTCCTGGGCGAAGGCGTCGTGTAAGGCGATCTCCACCGCGGCCTTCGCCCCGCCGTTCCCCGCGATGCAGCGGTCGACACGGGTGCAGTTCTCCCCCAGGTCCTCGACCCGTCGGCCGACCACGGCCTCGCGCAGCGGCCCGGAGAGCAGGGCCGCCGCGCTCTCGGGCGTTTCACCGGTCACCGCCGGCATGGACACGGCCTCGCCCCACGCGGACCGCCCGTCCCCGTGGACGAGCTCGACCAGGGTGACCCGCGCCTCGTGGACGGTCCCGCGCACCACCGACGTGTACGGGACGCGCAGCGGCACGCGGCGCGGGTGCACGACAAGATCATGAATGAGCATGGACTCTCCCCTGTTACGGCTTGCTCTGTGCCGGCGGCGGATGTTCCGCGGTGGCCGCGGCCCCCGTACGGGCTCCGCCGCCGGACCTCTCCACGGGCCGGGCCAGCTCGTGGTACCCGAACTCCCTGCGGGCGGCGGCCAGCGGGCGGCCGGCCAGGGCCGCCGCGACGATCCGTTCCTCGCGGTCCCTGATGTCCGCCACCAGGTCCGCGACCTGCGCCGCGCGCTCCCGGTCCACCACGACCACGCCGGACTCGTCCGCGCAGACCAGGTCTCCGGGAGCCACCTTGACGCCGCACACCTCGACGGTGGAGCCCACCTCGCGCAGCCGTACGCGGTTCTTCCCGGAGCGGGTGAAGACGCCGCGGGCCCACACCGGGTACTCCACCGCCCGGGAGCCGCCGATGTCCCGGCACACTCCGTCGATCACGGTGCCGGCCACCCCGCGGTGGCGGGCGATGCGGCTCAGGACGTCGCCCCAGACCGTGGCCCCGGTCCGGCCTGAGTCGGCGATGACGACGACGGCCCCCGGAGGCACGTCGTCGAGGAAGTCGCCGGCGGGGCCGGGCTCGCCCTCGCCGACGGGCTCGTAGCGGAGCGTGAAGGCCGGCCCGGCCACGAATCCGCGACCCGACAGGTGGTGCAGACCCGGCAGGCAGCCGTCGAGCCGCAGCATGTCCAGCGCGTCGCTGACCGCTGCGGTGTCGGCGGCCGCGAGGCCCTCCGGCACCGCAGCGGCGGATGTGGTCACGGCAACGCCCCCGGCAGTACGACCGGCAGTACTCCCAGCAGTGCTCCCCGCGGTGCTCCCCGCACCGTTCACGGCCATGCGCCCAGCACCGTTCACGGCACCGTTCATCGCAGGTCTCCCGACACTCGTACCGACACCTTCCGTCCGCCCTGAAACACGTTCACCCGGTCCGCGGTCGAAGCCTTGGAGCCGAATCCCGTGAAGCGCCCCGCCCAGACGAACGAGTCCAGGCTCACGGCCATGGGCACCGTCGTGCCGTCCTCGCACAGGACGGGGCAGCCGGCCGGCGGCACGTACTCCTGCAGCAGGAACCCCTCCCGCCCGCCCCGCGCGACGGCCTCGGCCCACACGTCTCCCCGGGTCGAGCGGCCCACGAGGACCCCGTCCCCCCGGATGTCGTAGGGCTCCTTGAGGACGAACTCCGGGGCGCGGGCGAGGATCTCCGCCTCGTCCGGCAGGCCGGCACCGGCACCCGCACCCGCACCGATGCGCAGGCTGCGCGACCACGGCAGGAGCCCGGCCACCAGGGCGTGCTCCGCGGCGTCGAAGCGGTCCGCGAAGCGGGGGTCCTGCACCAGGGCGAGGGCCAGCTTGTTCTCCGCCACGTACCGGGACCCCATGGAGTTCAGGTGCAGGAACCGCCCGGAGGCCAGCGCCCGGCACCAGCCGTCGACGAGGGCGGGCGACGACTCGACGAGGCGCTGCCACAGCACCGTGTTCACCTTGTTCCAGCACAGGTCGGCCGGGCGGCCGGCGAAGCAGACGTGCGGGCCCGTCACCTCCAGGTCGCGGGGATCGGCCAGGAACGCGGTGGCTCCCAGGGCGCGCAACTGCGCGACGAGCTCGGTCGATTCGACGCCCGCGGCCTCCCGTGGCTGCAGCACCGCGATGCGGGGGGCCGCGGCGGGCGTCCCGTGGCGCCGGGCCTGGTCCAGGAGGAGCTCGGCGAAGCCGCGGTCGTCCCGGAAGGGGTACGCGTCGTCGGTGCCCCCGTCCAGGCCCAGCCTGCGGTGGACGGCGGCCACCGCGGTGTTGATCCGGGGGGTGAAGACGGCCCCGGCCGGGGCGTCCGCGTTGTTCTCCAGGACGCGCAGCCGGCCGGTCGCCAGGTCGAGGTATCCGTCGATCCGCGCGACCGTGACCCGGTCCAGGCTTTCGTCACCTGCGCGTATCAGACGTTCCGCGGCGGCGGAGAGCCCGAAGAACGCCCGTACCTCCGGGTCCGACCGGTACAGAGTGAGCATCTTGTCCAGCAGGGCGACGTAGGCCTCGGCCCGGGCGGCGTGCGCCTGGGCGGGGGACCTCCTCAGGAAGAGGGCGCTCGGGGAGAGGGCGAAGTGCCGGTTGCGCAGGGGCGGCGAGGCCGCCACCTCCTCGGCGGTGACGGCCAGTGCGCGCTGCGGGTCCCTCGCCAGCTCCGCGGTCGCCGTGCCCGTCCGGATCCAGTCAATCAACGGAGCTCCAGACCACATCGGTGGCCGGGGACTCTCCCCGGGCCTCGGCGAAGTACTTCTCGGCCAGCCGGGACATGACCGGACGGCGCTCCCAGTCCGGCACGGTCACCGAGTCGAGCGCGCGCACCGGGGCGAACTCCAGGCCGGTGCCGCACAGGAACACCTCGTCCGCCGCCCGCAGCCGCGCCACGCCCGTGCTGAGCGGCCTCGCCGGAATCCCCAGGTCCCGGCACGCGGCGAGAACCCAGGCCCGGGTCACCCCGGGCAGGACGCCGTCGGTGAGCGGCGGCGTGGTGAGCTCCCCGGCGTGCACCGCGCACAGGGTGGCGGTCGGCGCCTCGGCCACGTTGCCCTCGGGCGTGGTCAGCAGGCACCCGTCGTATCCGGCGGCCTTCGCCTCGGCCAGGGCGATGCGCGAACCGGCGTACTGGGCGATGCTCTTGGCGTGCGTGGGCAGGACGGCGCCGGACGGCCGCTGCCACCGGCTCACGCTCAGCCGCATGCCGTCGGGGCCGGCCAGCCAGCGCTTGCGGCCCATGGGGCGCACGGTGACGCTCAGCACCGGCCGGACCTCGTCGCCGATCAGCCCCGGGCCGTCGGCGCTGACGCTGATCCGGCAGTAAGCGTCGTCCGTGATGCCGTTGCGGGCGGCGAGCTCCGCGATGACGCCGGGCACCTCGCCGACGCCCGGGTCGGGAAGCCGCATGGCGGAGAGGGACGCGCGCAGGCGGTCGAGGTGCTGAGGGAGCAGCCAGGGCCGGATGCCGCCGCCCGCGAGACGGTAGATCCGGACGCCCTCGAAGACGGACAGCCCGTAGCGGAGGGCCATGCTGTCCACCCGCAGGGAGGCCTCGTGGGCGGGGACCAGGCGTCCGGCGTGGAACACCGTGTCCGCGGGCGGGGTGCGGTCCGGTGCGTCAGGCGGCGTCATGGAGGACGTCCGCCTCGTATCGGAAGGGCGGCTCGGAGGGGTCGTACGACGTGGCGAGGATCATGTCGAAGTGGCGGTGGCGCAGTTCGAGCGCCCGAGCCAGTGCGTCGCGGGCCGCTTCGCGCAGTTCCGGGGTCGTGCAGTAGCGGCGCAGCAGTTCCCGGGCCGCCTCGGCGTGCTCGTCCTCCAGCTCGCTCACTCCGTCCGCGCCCTGCTCGGCGGAGGCGTGGTGCACGAAGAACTCCAGCCCGGCGGGCGGCAGACGGTAGACGTCGCGCATCACCGCGAGCATGCTGCCGCCCTGCTCGTTGACGATGGGGGGCTGGCCCTCCATGAGCAGCAGCACGGAGGCGACGCCGGCGGTGAAGTGCACCTCCGAGGAGTTGCAGACCGAGACGTTGTGGTCGATCACGGCCCTGGTCTCGGGCCGGGGGTCGTCCGTGGTCAGCGAGGCCCGGTCCACGCCCACGGCGGTGCCGAAGTCGGCGAACGTCTCCAGGTGGCGCTTGCTGCGGCTGAGAGCGCCCGTCTCCTCCTCGTACACGTTCTCCACGAGGGAGGCGCGCAGCCGGTAGTCCTCGACGCCACTGGCGATGCCCAGGATGTTGCGGGTCCACATGTTCTTGATGGGCCAGCGGTGGCGCACGAACCCGGCGAGCAGCCGCTGGGAGGCCTGGCCCGCGAGGATCGTCCGGTAGAGCGGGCTGGTCATCTTCCGCCGCTCGCGGATCATCAGGTCGAGTTCGTCGACGAAGCCGGTCATGTCAACTCCGATACGGGGGGAGGGGTGAAGGGGATGGGAGGAGTGGAGGGGATGGGAGAGGTGCCGGCGGGCGACGGGTGCGCCGCCCCCGGGGTCTCGACGAACGCCAGAACCTCGTCGAGCGGCCGGTCGAACAGGTGCGTGGCACGTTCGATGTCCAGATCGAGCAGGCCCGCGGCCCAGGCGCCCGGCTCCTGGCTGCGCTTCACGGCCATCTCCGCGCCCAGGACGTGCGCGAGAGGGGCCAGGGGCCGGGCCGCGAGGTCGTCGCGGCCGACCGAGCGCAGGGCGCCGAGGAGCAGTTCCAGGACGAGGTTCCCGCCGCCCTTGCCGATCCCGGCGAAGGAGGCGTCCACGTGGACGGCGCCCGCCGCCAGCGCGGCCAGGGTGTTGGCGAAGGCGAGTCGCAGGTTGTCGTGCGCGTGGAAGCCGAGGGGCACCGGCACGGACGCGTGCAGGGCACGCATGAGCTCCCGCACGGCGTACGGCGTGAGGCTGCCGTTGGAGTCGGCGACGTACAGCGCGTCCGCACCCAGCCCTGCGGCGCGGACGGCGGCGGCCACCGTCCGTTCGAGGGGCTGGGAGCTGACACGGGTCAGGTTGACGACCGTCTCCAGCCCCGCCTCCCGGGCCCCCGCCAGCAGGCCCGCCGTCTCACCGACGCGGGCCGCGGGGACCGGGATGCGTACCGCGCCCACGCCGCAGGCGGCCAGGGCGTCCCAGTCCGGCGCTGTGGAAAAGGGCTTCACCATCATCAGGACGGTGGCCGGCGAGGCCGCCTCGACGAGCGCGCCGAGCAGTTCCGGCGAGGGGAAACCGCCGTCCCGGGCGGCACTTCCCGCATAGCCGACCTCGATGCGGGGGACTCCGGCGGCGGCGACGGCGCGGACGACGGCGTGCGCCTGCGACTCCGTCCAGGTGTGGCCGTTGAGGTAGCCGCCGTCGCGCAGGGTCACGTCGGTCACCCGGACCTGGGCGGCGTGGTGGACGGGGTGGAGACCGAGCTGGGCGAGTGTGGGCGCCGTCATGCGGAGAGCACCTGTTTCAGTAGGTCGTAGGCCTCGGACAGTTCCCGGCGGCTGACGCGTTCGGCGGGCCCGTGGGCCAGTTCGGGGTCGCCGGGGCCGTAGTTGGCCGCGGGGATGCCGAGCTGTGCGAGGCGCCCGACGTCGGTCCAGCCGAGCTTCGGACGCACCTTGCCGTCGGCCAGGGTGCTCAGCCGGTGCAGCACCGGGTGCTCCAGGGACGGGTGAGCCGCGGGCGAGTCCAGCGTGACCACGAGCTCCCCGGCCTCCGGGCCGAGGAGTGCGCCGAGCTCGGCGAGGACCTCCTCCCGGCTGCGGTTCGGGGCGTACCGGGTGTTGACGTGCACCACGCACCGGTCGGGAACCACGTTGCTGTCGCCGCCCGCCTCGACCCCGACGACCTGCAGCGCCTGCGGATAGCGCAGGCCGTCCAGGGTGACCGCCTCCGGCCGGTGGCCCGCGCACCGGGCGAGGGCCGGCAGGGCCCGCTCCACCGCGTTCAGGCCCTGCCAGGGGCGGGCGGTGTGCGCGGCGCGTCCGGCGAAGGACGCCCGGACGCGGAGGCTCCCCTGGCAGCCGGGCTCCACCCAGCCTCCGGTCGGCTCCAGGAGGACCGCCGCGTCGGCCCGGAGCAGCTCCGCGTGGTCGCGGGCGAGGCGGTGCATGCCGCTGAGGTGGCTGCCGGACTCCTCCCGGTCGTAGAAGACCAGGGTGCAGTCGTACCGGGCCGCGGCGACGGCGTGCTCGGCGAGCGCGAGCATGACCGCCAGGCCGCCCTTCATGTCGACGGCGCCCCGGCCGGTCACCTCGTCGCCGTCGAGCGCGGCGGGCTGGGGCGGCACCGTCGCCGGCACGGTGTCCAGGTGACCGGCAAGCAGCACGCGCCCGGCTCGGCCGTGGTCGCTGCGGGCCACGACGCAGTTGCCCAGCCGGATCACCTCCAGGTGGTCCGGCTTCCTCAGCCGCTCCTCCACGAAGTCGGCGATCGCCGCCTCGCAGCCGCTCTCGGACGGTATGCCCACCAGGCGGAGGGCGAGTTCGCCGAGCGTCGCGACCGGGTCGCCGGTCGCGGGAG
>NZ_JBPQTS010000205.1:0-10436 GCF_051386455.1 Streptomyces sp. URMC 124 | reverse complement strand
CGCCCCGCCCCGCCCGGACGATGAGCAGGTGAGCAGATCCGCACGGGCAAGGCGCATACTCACCGCCGCACTCCTGGCGGTCACGGCGGCGGCCTGCACGGGCAACAGCGGCGGCAAAACCGGCAGCGACGGCGCCAGCAGCGCGCCCCCGAGCGAGGCGACCGGCACCCGGCAGGCGCAGGGCGCCCAGGGCGCCGCCCGCCAGAAGCCGTCCTGGAAGCCCTGCCCGCCGCCCACCACGGCACAGAGCGGCGGCGGGTCGTCGGGCGGAGCGCCCGGCCCGGACTGGGAGTGCGCGACTCTCCACGCGCCCCTCGACTACGCCAAGCCCCGAAGCAACGGCAACACCATCGACATCGCCCTGATCAGGGCGAAGGCCACGGACCAGGCCCACCGCATCGGCTCCCTGATCTTCAACTTCGGCGGCCCCGGCGGCTCCGGCGTCACCACGCTCCCGGCCTTCGCAGCGGACTACGAGAACCTGCGCACCCGCTACGACCTGGTCAGCTTCGACCCGCGGGGCGTGGGCCGCAGCAGCGGTGTCACGTGCCTGGACGACGGGCAACTCGACGCGTACTACGCGGCGGACGCCACCCCGGCCGCTCCCCGGCAGCAAAAGGCCCTGGTGGACCGGGTGACGGCCTACGCCGCGGGCTGCGAGCGCAGGTCCGGCAAGGTGTTGCCGCACGTGGGCACGGAGAACGCCGCGCGCGACATGGACCTGATGCGCGAGGTCCTCGGCGACGCCAAGCTGCACTACTTCGGGGTGTCGTACGGGACGGAACTGGGCGGCGTCTATGCGCACTTGTTCCCGGACAAGGTGGGCCGGGCCCTCTTCGACGGCGTGGTGGATCCCGGCGCGGACCCCCTGCAGAGCGCTCTCGGCCAGGCCCAGGGGTTCCAGCTCGCGCTCACCAACTACCTGGACGCCTGCGCGCAGACGTCGGACAACTGCCCGACGGAGGAGCAGATCCGCGACCTCCTCCGCCGCCTGGGCGAGAAGCCGATCCCGGGGGCCGGCGGCCGCGAACTGACCCGCTCGCTGGCCACGAGCGGCATCGCCCAGTCCCTGTACTCGAAGGATTTCTGGGACTACCTGACCGAGGGCGTCGAGGATGCCGAGAACGGCGACGGGCGCCTGCTCCTCTCGCTCGGCGACGCGATGAACGGCCGCGGCCAGGACGGCCGTTACAGCACGCTGCAGTCGTCCCTCAACGCCATCACCTGCGCGGACTTCGCCCAGCGCTACACGGCGGCGGAGATCGAGCAGCGCGTGCCCGCCTTCCGCAAGGCGTCCCCGGTCTTCGGGGACTTCATGGCCTGGAGCCTGACCCAGTGCACGGGATGGCCGGTGAAGGGCGCGTGGCAGACGCCCGACGTGAGCGCGAAGGGCTCCGCGCCGATCCTCGTCGTGGGCAACACCGGCGACCCCGCGACTCCTTACGAGGGAGCGAAGCGGATGGCGCAGGAGCTGGGGCGGGGCGTGGCCGCCGTGCTGACGTTCCGCGGCGAGGGCCACGGCGCCTACGACAGCGGCAATGCCTGTGTCAAGGGGGCCGTCGACGCCTACCTGCTGAACGGTACGGTGCCGGAAACAGACAAGATCTGCTCATAGCACACATAGCACATATCACCGGTGGCGTGGGCCCAAGGCATGATCGATCCTGATTCGGGGTCGAATGTCAGTGGCTCGCACTACGATCGCCCGCACAGCAGTTCCGCGGACGACGAACGCAGTTCGGGGGGACGACAGTGCCGTACAAGACACCGTTCAGGGCGCCGTTCAGGCCGCCGTTCAAGGCGCCGTTCAAGGCGCCGCACACCACCGGCGACCAGGCCGACCGCCGCGCCCGGGCGCTCACCGGCGCCCTGGCCATCGCCGCGCTGGTGGCCGCCCTCGTCGCGCTCTGGCAGACGCAGTCCTCCCCGCTCGGCGACCGCTCGTACTGCTGGGGCGCCTGGCCCGAGGACGAGGCGCCGTTCCGCCGCGGTGATCGCGACCGCATCGCCGACGAGAGCGCACCCGTGCCCGGGCGCCCCACCGGTCACTGCTCGCTCCGCTGGCACGGCGGCCACGGCCTCGGCGCGTCCGAGCAGCGGATGGATCTCCGTCTGGGCACGGGGCCGCGCCTTCCGGACGAACGCCGCTCGTGGCTGGGCGAGTTATTCGGGGGCGGCGACGTCCCCCTCCCGGACGGCCTGCCGGGTTTCACCGCCGCTTCCGGCACGGGCGCCCTGGTGCTCCCGGAGAGCTGCGACGTGGACGGCCGCCCGTCGGTGGTGACGCTGAAGAGCGCCGCCGCCCTTCCCTCCGCCGTCCTGCGCGAGTTGCTGATCGAGGCCGCCAACAGGGCGACCAAGGCCACCAGTTGCACCACGCTCCCGCCCATCCGCCTCCGCCAGGAACAACAACCCACCACGCCCGCCCCGGACGCCGACCGAAACCCGTGCGGCACCCCAGCACCGGCCCCCTCCAAAAGGGCCCCCTCCAAAAGCGCCTCCGCCAAAGGCACCCCCACCCAAAACGCTCCCGCCAAGGACGCTCCCGCCCCCGCCCCGGCCACCGACTTCCACAGCTGCGTCATAGCCGGCGGCGCCGAGGGCTGGGCCGCCCGCTTCGTCACGACCGGCAGGCCGCGCCTGGTCGCCCTCTTCGACGGCCTGACCGGCGACCGCCCGCCGGCCCCCGGCTGGCGGGCGCACGGCAGCATCGACGCGGCCGGAGCCCTGGTCCGGGCCGACTGCGACGGCAGGCCCACGGTCTTCGCCATGCGCACCGGCCCCGGCCGCACCCACACCCCGCTGGACGACCCGCGCGAGGCCTTCCCCCGCTACGTGGACGCCGTGGCCGCGCAAATGGGTTGTGCGCCCCTGCGCGCCGGGTGACGCCTCCACGCGGCGGCTGTCCCGCGGCCTTCACCTCCGTAGAGTCGGTGGAATGAGTTCCCTACGGCCTCGGGCCACCATCCCTCGGGCCACCACCGCACTCCTCGGCGCAGGCGTCGCGCTCGTGACGGCCCTCGCCGCCACCGGCTGCGGCAGCAGCGACTCCTCGTCCGCCGGAGACGCCAAAGGCGCTGCCGGGGACGACCGCGCCGCGGACGTCCGGCTGCGCTGGACGGCGTGCTCCGCCCCCACCGCCGCGCAGGGCAGCGACGGCAAGGCCCCCGGCAAGGCGTGGGAGTGCGCGAAGCTCCCCGTGCCGCTCGACTACGAGAAGCCGGACGGCGAGAAGATCGAGCTCGCCCTGATCCGCACGAAGGCCAAGGACAAGGACAAGCGCCTGGGCTCGCTCGTCTTCAACTTCGGCGGCCCCGGCGGCTCCGGCGTGGCCACCCTGCCGGGCCTGGCCACCAGCTACGAGAAGCTGCGTGAGCGCTACGACCTGGTCAGTTTCGACCCGCGGGGCGTGGGCGAGAGCGCGGGCGTGCGCTGCCTGAGCGACAAGGAGACGGACGCGGCGGCCCAGGTCGACGGCACCCCGGACGACGCGGACGAGGAGCGCACCGCTCTCGCGGCGAACATGGCGTACGTGGACGCCTGCGCCAAGAACTCCGCCAAGGTCCTGCCCCACGTCGGCACGCTGAGCGCCGCCCGCGACATGGACCGGCTGCGGGCCGCTCTGGGCGACGACAAGCTCAACTACTTCGGCATCTCCTACGGCACGGAGCTCGGCGGCGTCTACGCCCACGCGTTCCCCAAGAACGTGGGGCGCGCCGTGCTCGACGCGGTGGTCGACCCGACGCAGGACCCCGTGCAGGGCAACCTCGGCCAGGCGAAGGGCTTCCAGCTCGCCCTGGCCAACTACCTCAAGGACTGCGCCGCCTCGTCCCGGGCGGCCCGCTGCCCCACCCAGGAGCGGATCGTCTCACTGCTCGAGAAGCTCGACGCGCAGCCGCTGCCGACGCGCCAGGGCCGCAAGCTGACCCAGGACGAGGCCGTCAACGGCATCGCGTCCGCGCTGTACTCGAAGGACACCTGGAAGTTCCTGACCCAGGGCCTGCAGGAAGCGATGAACAAGGGCACCGGCGACACCCTGCTGCTGCTCTACGACCTCCTCAGCGGCCGCGGCTCCGACGGCCGCTACAGCAACCTCGGGCCGGCCAACCGGGCGATCTCCTGCGCGGACGCCCGTCAGCGCTACACGGCCGACGACGTGAAGGCCCGCCTGGCGGAGTTCCGGGCCGCGTCCCCGGTCTTCGGGGAGTCCTCCGCCTGGTCGCTCCTGGGCTGCACGGGCTGGCCCGTCGAGGGCAAGTGGACGACGATCGACGTGAGCGCGGCGGGCTCCGCGCCGATCGTCGTCATCGGCAACACCGGCGACCCGGCGACGCCGTACGCGGGCGCGCACCGCATGGCGGAGGGGCTCGGCAAGGACGTGGCCGTGGAGGTCACGTACAAGGGCGAGGGGCACGGCGCCTACAACAGCGGGAACTCCTGCATGGTCCGCACCGTCGACGCGTACCTGCTGGACGGCAAGGCCCCGGCGCAGGGCACGACGTGCTCGTAGGAGTGAGGCCGTTCGTGAAGCGGTGAGGGGGGCCCCGCGGTCGCGGGGCCCCCCTCACCGGCACGGCGGAATCCGGAGCCGGGCTCAGTACACCGGCTTCTCGGGCTCCACCTGGTGCACCCACCCGATCACGCCGCCGCCCACGTGCACGGCGTCGGCGAAGCCCGCCGCCTTCAGCACGGCGAGGACTTCCGCGGACCGGACACCCGTCTTGCAGTGCAGGACGATCCGCTTGTCCTGCGGCAGGTCCTGCAGGGCCGTGCCCATCAGGAACTCGTTCTTCGGGATCAGCCGGGCGCCCGGGATCGAGACGATCTCGTACTCGTTCGGCTCGCGGACGTCGATGACGTCGATGTTCTCGCCGTCGTCGAGCCACTCCTTGAGCTGCTTGGGCGTGATCGTGGAGCCGGCGGCGGCCTCCTGGGCCTCCTCCGAGACGACGCCGCAGAACGCCTCGTAGTCGATGAGCTCCGTGACGGTCGGGTTCTCGCCGCAGACGGCGCACTCGGGGTCCTTGCGGACCTTGACCTGGCGGTAGGTCATCTCCAGGGCGTCGTAGATCATCAGGCGGCCGACCAGCGGCTCCCCGATGCCCGCGAGCAGCTTGATCGCCTCGTTGACCTGGATGGAGCCGATCGAGGCGCACAGCACGCCCAGCACGCCGCCCTCGGCGCAGGAGGGCACCATGCCCGGCGGCGGGGGCTCGGGGTACAGGCAGCGGTAGCAGGGGCCGTGTTCGCTCCAGAAGACGGACGCCTGGCCGTCGAAGCGGTAGATGGAGCCCCACACGTACGGCTTGTTCAGCAGCACGCAGGCGTCGTTGACGAGGTAGCGCGTGGCGAAGTTGTCCGTGCCGTCGACGATCAGGTCGTACTGGGAGAAGATCTCCATCACGTTGTCGGCCTCGAGGCGGCCCTCGTGCAGGACGACGTTCACGTACGGGTTGATGCCCTGCACCGAATCCCGCGCGGATTCGGCCTTCGGGCGGCCGATGTCGGCCTGGCTGTGGATGATCTGGCGCTGCAGGTTCGACTCGTCGACCTCGTCGAACTCCACGATGCCGAGCGTGCCGACGCCGGCGGCGGCCAGGTACATCAGCGCGGGGGAACCGAGACCGCCGGCACCCACGCAGAGCACCTTGGCGTTCTTCAGGCGCTTCTGCCCGTCCATTCCGACATCGGGGATGATCAGGTGGCGGGAGTACCGACGGACCTCGTCAACGGTGAGCTCGGCAGCCGGCTCGACCAGGGGTGGCAGCGACACGGGGTCTCCAGGAGAGGCGTCCCCGCTCGCGCGGGGAACATACAGGCGACGTTCGGTTCTTCCCCTGTAACCCTGCCACGCCCCGTCTCATTCCGAGACACCCGGTCCGATGCGCGAGACGATCTCGTCCCAGTAGCCGGGCATCACCTCCCAGGGGTCCGCTTCGTCCCGGTCCGTCCGGTCGGTGAAGTAGATCGTGCCGGCGCCCTGCCAGCGGGCCAGGCGCAGCGCCTCGTCGAGGTGGGCGCGGGGGACGCCGTGCACGAGGTGGCAGAAGCGGGCCGCCGGGAAGTCCGCGGTCCACTCGGCGACCTGCGACCAGCGGTAGGCCGACCAGGGGCCGTAGAACGTGACGAGCTGATCGGCGAGGTCGGCGTAGCCGGGCGAGGGGTGGGTGCCGTGGACGAGCACGACGTAGGCGCGGTCGAGGATCGTGCGCAGGGAGGCGACGGTGCGCCGGGTGCCGGGCAGGGCGGCGGGGTCCGCGGGGGTGGCGTCGAGGGCGAACCCGTCGGCCTTGTACCAGTTGAGGTAGCGCTGGGCCTCGGAGAGCACTTCGCCGAGGGGGCGCTCGCCGAAGCGGAGGTCCAGGTGACCGAGGACCCGGATGCCCGCCTCGCGCAGCCGGGCGGCGGCGGCGACGCGATACGGGTCCGGGCGGTCGCCGGGGCCTCCGGAGGCCGTCCCGCCCGGGGCGGCCATGGCGCCGCTGCCGAGGACGACCCACTCCACGGGGACGCCGGTGCGCAGGAGTTCGCCCCACTCGGCGGGGGCCATCAGGGGATGGGCGAAGCCCGGGACCCCGAAGCGCAGCGGGGCCTCGCGGGCAGCGCGGGACCGGCGCTGCCCGGGCGGGCTCAGATGCGACACGCGGCCTCCATCCAGATGTCGGCCAGGGACTCCTCCAGGCCGATGCGGGGGCGCCAGCCGAGCCGGTCGCGGGCGGTGCGCACGTCGGCCTGCTGCCAGCTGCCGCAGCCGTCGGGGTAGGGGTAGGCGGGCGGCGTGCCCAGGTGGGGGTCGTCCAGCTCGTGGAGGGAGCCGCCGTAGCCGGCGACGCGGGCGAGCGTGGCCGCGGCCTCGCGCAGCCGGACCGCGCGGCCGGTGCCGATGTTGACGGCGCCCTGGGCGGCGGAGAGGGAGGCGGCGTGCACGGCGCGGGCGACGTCGCGGACGTCGACGAAGTCCCGCTGCACGCCGAGGCCGCTGAGCTTGAGTTCGTTGTCGCCGTTCTGCATGGCGCGGCGCAGGGCGTCGGCCAGCCGGCCGAGCGGGGAGCCCGCGGGGGTGCCCGGGCCGACGGGCGAGAAGACGCGCAGGACGATGGCGTCGAGGCCGGAGCCGAGGACGAGTTCGGTGGCGGCGAGCTTGCTCACCCCGTACGGACCACCGGGGCGGGGGACGGCGTCCTCGGCGGTGGACGAGCCGGGCTGGGAGGGCCCGTACTCGGAGGAGCAGCCGAGCTGCACGAGGCGGGCGCCGCAGCCGCTGCGGCGCAGCGATTCGCAGACGGTGGCGACGGCGACGGTGTTGTGGCGCGTGAGGTCGCGGGCGCCGCCGCGGGTGGCGCCCGCGCAGTTGATCACGACGCCGGGGTGGACGGCGTTGAGGAAGCGGGTGAGCGCGCCGGGGCTGCCGGTGGCGAGGTCGAAGCGGACGTCCGCGTCGTCGCCGCGGCCGAGGGCGGTCAGCTGGACGGCGGGGTCGGCGAGCAGCCGGTCGGCCACGTAGCGGCCGAGGTAGCCGTTGGCACCGAGCAACAGAACCCTCATCGGTCGCGCCCTCGCTCTCGCCCGGCGGTGCGGATGGGGTGAACGGTCATCTTCCTTGCTCCTCTGAAGGGGGGTGTGCTGTGGGACGGATGCGGTCACCGGGCCCGGACGGGGTCCTCTCCCGGGTCGGCGGGGGCCGGGGCGAGCGCCCCGCGGCGGTGGGCGGAGGCCCGGGAGAGCGCGGTCAGGGCGTAGGCAAAAAGGGCGAGCGCGGGGAGCGCGCAGGCCACGAGGGGTATGACGGCGGGCCCGTAGGAACCGGCCGCCCAGGCGGCGGCGTGCGCGGCGGAGGGCGGCGCGGCGAACAGCCGCGCCCCGGGTGCCCCCGCCCCCATCGCCGCCGCGCCGAGCGCGGCCGCTTCCACGCCGCAGGCGGCCAGTACGGCGACGGCGGCGGCCCGCCCGGAGCCTCGCGCGGTGAGGAGCCGGGCCAGGAAGAGCAGCCCGCCGAGCGCGGTGACGGCGACGAGCTCGCCGGGCGGGGCGGGGGGCGCCCCCAGGGCTGCGCGCGCGGACCACAGGAGCGCGGCCAGGGCGGCCGTGAACGCTCCTACGGACGTGAGGAGCAGGGGCCAGGCGCGCGCCCGGAACTCGGCCCGGGAGCGGCTGGCGGCGAGGGCGTGGCGCATGCGCCCGGCGAACCACCGCGCGCACCACACGGCGGGGACGAGCGCGCACACGAGGGCGGCGGCGGCCGGGGCCGCGGCGCGCAGGGCGCCCGCCGGGACCGGGCCGCCCGCGTGGCCGGGGACACCGCCGGAAACACCGCCGGGGAGGTGGCCGGAGAGCAGCACGGCGAGGGCGGGGCCGCCGAGCAAGGCGTACGCGACGAGCCAGGCGCCGGCGAGCAGGCCGGCGAAGCGCCACGAGGCGCGCGGCGGGTGCACGAGCGCTGCCGGGCCGCAGGGTGCGCCGGGCGCGGGCCGGGCGGGCTCCTCGCGGTCGGCGCGGGCGTAGAGCTCGTCGGCGAGGGAGAAGACGTCGCGGTGACGGCACTCCGCCGCGGCGCGGTCCGTAAGGCCCCCGTCCTCCAGGACGGCGGCGATCTCCAAGGGGTCCACGGCGCGGGAGCACAGGCCGTGGTGGCGGTTCAGGAGGGCCTTCACCGGGTCGGTGCGGGGGGCGGCTATGCCGGCGGCGGCCGGTGCGCTGCCGTCCCTCAGGGGTGTGGTCATGGGCGCCCCGCCCAGGTCGGGGAGGACTGGCGGGACGCCAGGTCGATCGGGGCGCGGGCTTCCGCGGCGTGGGAGAAGGGGACGGAGGGGTCGGCGGCGCTCTCGCGGGCGGGGGCGCGGGAGATGAGTTCGAGGTAGAGGCCGTGGAAGTCCGTCACATGCCTTTCGGTGGTGAAGAGTTCGAGGGCGCGGGCGCGGGCCGCGGCGCCGAGCCTGGCTCTTCGGCCGGGGTCGTGCAGGAGCTCCAGGCAGCCCTCGGCGAGGGCCGCGGGGTCGCGCGGCGGGACGACCAGGCCCGTGCCGCCGATGACTTCGCGGACGGTGGCGCAGTCCGGTGCGACGGCGGCGCGCCCGCAGAGCATGGCCTCGACGAGCGGCCGCGGGAAGGTCTCCGCGCCGCCGGCGAGGACGACGACGGTGCCCGCGGCGTAGGTGTCGGGGGTCGCCTCGGGGGCGTAGGAGACGCCGAAGGCGGGCTGGACGCCGGGCAGCGGCGGCGCGGCGATCCGCAGGCGCACCTCCGGCTCGGCCTGGCGCAGGGCCGCGAGGGCCTCCCACAGGAAGGGGTCGGCGTTGCCGCCGGTCCACAGGACGGTCCGGCCGTCGTCCGTACCGTCGCCGGCCTCGGCCCGCTCCCCCGCGCCCTCGTACGGGGCGGGGTCGAGGCCGGGGTGGACGGTGCGCAGCCGCTCGGGGTCGGCGCCGCAGCGCTCCTGCCAGCGCCGCACCTGGGCGTCGCCGGGGGTGATGATGTCGGCGCGGGCGTAGATCTCGGCGGTCAGCTGCCGGTGGAAGGCCGACAGCAGGGTGCGCACGGGCAGGGAGAGGCCGGCGGCGCTGGCGGCGCTGTTGAGGTAGTAGGCGCGCAGGCGCACCTCGTACTCGGTGACGAGGAAGGGGGTGCCGAAGAAGCGTTTGGCCAGCAGTCCCGGCAGGGCGGCGGGGCCGGCGGTGGTGGCGTGGCACAGATCGACGCCGGCGAGCCCGCGGTCGGTGTCGGTGCCGTACCAGTCGAGGGACAGGGGCCGCAGGGCGCGCTCCAGGAGCGCGGTGACGGCGAGGAGGTCGGCGACGCGGATGCCGTAGGCCGCGGGGTGGGAGCCGGGGGTGCGGCAGGCGGTCTCCAGGATGCGCAGGGCCTGTTCGGAGCGGAGGGCGGAGCCGAGGCCCCCTGCGTCGCGGGCGAGGTCGGCGAGGCCGTGCAGGGCGTCGGCGAAACGGTACGCCTGGTCTTTGCGGTCGTCGGGGCCGGGCTCGACGGTGGCGGTGAGCGCCTCGGCCAGCCCCGCGAAGTAGGCGCCGAAGCGGCGTCGCTCCCGGCGCCCGTACGAGCGGTGCGCGCGCCCCACGGCCCCGGCCGGGTCGCCCCACAGGGGAGCGGTGCGCACGCGCCGGACGTGTTCGGGGAGATCGCACCAGCCGCCCGCGTCCTGCCGGGCGCGGCGGCTCAGGGCGCAGATCTCGAAGTCGTGCCCGGGCAGGCCCCGCACGAGCTGGTCGCACCACTGGCCACCCTCACCCGAGGCATACGGATACCCACCCTCCGTAAGGAGTCCCACGCGCACGCACGCACCCCCGTCTGTCCCTTGTGGTCGCCCTCTTGTGGATCGTGACCGCCGAACGGCAGCGGAAGCACGCTATGCGGGCTCGCCCGTGGGGGGGGGGGGGGGGGGGGGGGGGGGGGGGGGGGGGGGGGGGGGGGGGGGGGGGGGGGGG